>JALHUE010000180.1 GCA_022866145.1 Anaerolineales bacterium
CATGGTGACTCGCCTGGGCATGAGCGAGGGCCTGGGGCCGATGGTGTACGGTCAGAAGGAGGAGCTCATCTTCCTCGGACGCGAAATCTCGGAACAGCGCGACTACTCCGAAGCCGTGGCCGAGAAGATCGACATCGAGGTACGCGAGATCGTTCAGCAGGCCTATGTCCGAGCCCGCTCCCTGGTGATCGAGTACCGCGAGCAGCTCGACCAGGTCGCTCAGCGCCTGATCGAGGTCGAGACCCTCGACCGCGCAGAGTTTGAAGCCTTGTTCAACAAGCCGGTCGCTCCGAAGAACGGGGGAACTCCCGTGCCGGCGGCCGCCTAGACAGGGCAGCCAGCCATGATCCCGAGGCCTCACCCCAGGCGAGATCCATAGACCTCAGTGGGCGGGGACAACCCCGCCCACTGCTTGGCTCTGCCTGCTGGTTCTTCGTTTTCCGCCGGCCGCTGGATGCCGCCCCCGTCGCCTGGGATCAGTCGGGTGCCCGGGCGCGATCGCCCTCCTGCTTGACCAGCTCACGCCGCAGGATCTTGCCGACCGTCGTCTTGGGCAGCTCGGTCCGGAACTCGACGGAGGTCGGCACCTTGAAGGGCGCCAGCCGCTCCTTGCACCAGGCCTTAACCTCGTCTTCGGTGAGCGTTTCGCCGGGCTTGGTCACCACCCAGGCCTTGACCGTCTCCCCACGGTAGGTGTCCGCCACACCAGCGACGCCGACCTCAAGCACCTTGGGGTTCTCGGCAATGACCTCTTCTACTTCCCTCGGCCAGACCTGATAACCTCCGGGCTTGATCAATTCCTTCTTGCGGTCGACGATGTAGAAGAACCCGTCTTCGTCCATCCGGGCGATGTCTCCGGTGTACAGCCAGTCTTGGCGCAGGCTGTTGGCGGTTTCGCTGGGCATGTTGTAATAGCCGCGCATGACATTCGGACCCTTGATCACCAGCTCGCCGATCTCACCCACTCCCATCTCCGTCACCTCATCGTCCAGCGACACGATCCGGCAGTCGGTGTCAGGAAAGGGCAGGCCGATCGAGCCGGTGCGTCCCCCGCCTTGAAGCGGGTTGCAGTGGGTAGCGGTTGGGGCTTCCGACAGGCCGTACCCTTCTACCAGCTTCCCGCCCGTCAGGGCTTCGAACCGCTCCTTGGTCTCCCGCATCAAGGGGGCCGAGCCGGAGATGCAGGCTCGGATCGAGCTGACGTCGACCTTGCCGGCGATCACGTCCGGGTGGTTGTTGATAGCGTTGTACATGGCGGGAACGCCGGGGTAGATCGTGGGACGATAGCGAGCGATCGAATGGAGCACGTCTGCCATGTCCCGCGGATTCGGCACCATCACCATGCTGGCGGCGGAGGCCACGGCGAGCATCATGCCGGCCACCATGCCGTAGACATGGAAGAGCGGGATGGCCATCAGGACGGTTTCCTCGCCCAGGCGGACATCCGGCATCCAGGATCGGATCTGCAGGGCGTTGGCCACCAGATTCCGATGCAGGCCGATCGCCGCCTTCGACACTCCGGTCGTGCCGCCGCTGTACTGGAAGATGCCAATGTCCTCCGGCCCAACATCCACCTCGGGTCGATCGGCCGGCTGATACCGTCGCAGCAGATCCTGCAGCCAGATGTCCCCCTGCTCCAGGTCGACGCGGTGTCCGTCCTTCTTCTCCTTGGCCAGGGTGAACAACAGCCGCAGCACAGGCGGCAGGCCCTCTTTGATGTTGGTGACGACCAGCTGGCTCAGGCGAGTCTTGGGCTGGGCTTCCTTGACCTTTCGGTAGAAGTTGCTGGTGACCAACATCAGCTCCACACCCGAATCCGAGAGCTGGTGCACGATCTCACGCGGCGTGTACAGCGGGTTGGTCGCAACCACCAGACCGCCGGCCTTGAGGATGGCGAAGAAGGAGAGGACAAACTGCGGGATGTTGGGCATGAACAGGCCCACCGGCTGCCCCTTGATGACCCCCAGGCCGGCCAGGCCCGCCGCCAGGCGGTCGGTCATCTCGTCCATCTGGCGATAGGTCACGGTGGCGCCCTTGAAGATCGTGCAGGGCCGATCAGGGAACCGGCGGGCAGCTTCCTCAAGAAGGTGGTTCAAGGAGACGGCTGGGTACTCGATGGTGCGGGGGACTCCGGGGTCGTACTGCCGATACCAGGGTCGCTCCTCCATGATGGTCGGCCTCCTTAGCGCCTGCTCAAGGTGGACCGGATGTCCTGCTTCGTTTATACAACAGAACTCGCCCCTCGGCGCGCGATGATATAATCGGCCCATGCCGGTCCCGCCGCCCGACGCCTGGTGAGCGGGCCGCTTTCTTGGCCCCCCCGGCGCCCGCCGCACCTGACCCTTGCTCGGGCCCAGGCCGCGAACCCTACGGAGGAAGCCTATGGTCCAAACGCTATCTGTGCCCGGCCCTAAGGCCAGGGCCTATCTGGAACGCGACTCGCTGGCCGTCTCCCCCTCGTACCCTCGCAGCACCCCGCTCGTCATCGATCACGGGTCGGGCTCGGAAGTGTGGGACGTCGACGGCAATCGCTTCGTCGACCTTGCTGCTGGGATTGCGGTTTGTTCCACCGGTCACAGCCACCCGCAGGTGGTGCGGGCGATCCAACAACAAGCAGAGCGTTTCATCCACATCTCCTCCGACTACTACCATCCACTTTGGATTGATTTCTCCGAGCGGCTGGGCAGCATCGCCCCGTTTGATGAGCCGGCACGGGTGTTCCTGGGTAACTCCGGTACCGAGGCGGTCGAAGCCGGCCTCAAGCTCGCCCGCTATCACACTGGACGCCAGCACTTCATCGGGTTCTACGGCGGATTCCACGGGCGTTCGATGGGGTCGCTCTCGCTCACGGCCAGCAAGCCGATACAGCGCCGCGGCTTCACGCCGATGCTCGGCGGCGTGACCCATGTTCCGTTTCCCGACCCATACCGGCCGGTGCTGGCTCCAACCGACAGCGACTACGGCGTGACCATCGTCAACTACATCAAGAACGTCGTGTTCAACCGTTCGCTGCCACCGGAGGATTGCGCGGCGGTGGTCGTTGAGCCCATCCTGGGAGAAGGCGGCTACGTCGTGCCCACACCCGGCTTCTTCCCGGCCCTGCGCCGGTTGTGCGATGAGTACGGGATCCTGCTGATCGTGGATGAGGTCCAGACCGGCGTCGGGCGCACCGGGAAGTGGTGGGCGATCGAACATTGGGGTGTCGAACCGGACATTGTGTGCGTTGCCAAGGGCATCGCTTCCGGCGTTCCCCTGGGCGCGACCATCGCCCGCGCCAGCATCATGGATTGGCCGTCGGGGTCCCACGGCAATACCTATGGCGGGAACCCGCTTGCCTGCGCGGCGGGCATGGCGACCCTTGAGTTGATCGAGGAACGGTTTATGCAGAATGCGGCCGAGGTCGGCGAATACACCTTGGACGCTCTGGCTGAGATCCAGTCGCGTCATGCGAGCATCGGGGACGTGCGCGGCAAGGGCTTAATGATTGGGGTCGAATTCGTCAAGGACCGCTCCACCAAAACCCCAGCACCGCGCTTGCGGCAGGCGGTCGTCGACAACGCTTTCAAGCACGGCTTGCTCCTGCTCGGCGCCGGGGATTCGACGGTCCGCCTCTCTCCACCGCTCAACATCACCCGCCCGTTGATGGACGAGGGCCTGGAAGCTCTCGAGCTCTCCATCACCGAGGCCGAGAACGCCCGGCTGGACTAGCCACCCATGTTGCCGGATTTCCGCGTCCGACAGCGCGAGTATCTGCTCGAGATCTCGCGGGCAATCACACAAGAACTCGATCTTGAGAAGGTTCTCGGCCTGGTCGTTCGCCTATCCACTGAACTGCTGGCCGGCCATGCTGGGCTGATTGCTCTGCGCCAGGAGAGCGGGGGCTGGCATGTGGCGGCGAGCTACGGCATCAACCCCGCCTTGCTCAAACAGCTGGGCCCGCTCCTGGCCGATATCCCCGACCAGAAGGATCCCGCCCGATTTGAGCTGCCGGAGGTCAATCGCCGTTTGCAGCGGATGACCGAGGCCGCCTCCCTGGGGCTCCTGACAGGCGTTGGGCTTCCCATGGTCACCCGCAGCGAAGTGGTGGGCGTGATCTTCGTCTTCCGCTCCTACCGAGGGTTGTTCTCGGCCGATGACCGCAATCTGCTCTCCGGGTTTGCCGCGCAGGCCGCGATCGCCGTCCAGAACGCAAGCCTGTACCGAGACGTCACCCAGCAGCGCCAACACCTGGCTTCGGTGCTCGAGTCATCAGCGGATGGGATCTTCATCCTCGACCCGGCCCACAAGGTGATCGGCTTCAATCGGGCTTGCGCCCGCCTGACGGGAATGCCGTCCGAGCAGGCGATCGGAATGGAACATGCCCAGGTCATCGTCTGGGCGCAGCGGACGCACGGGATCCCCCTGGAAGAAGCCGAGGCCAGCGGCTGGCCGCTCCACCGGCAGGCCACCCTGTACGTCGAGGGCGATCTGCGCAAGCCCAACGGGGCCACTACCAGCGTCGGGGTCACCTACGCCCCGACGGCTGCCGCCGATGGCAGGCTGCTGGGCATCGTCGGCAACGTCCGCGACATCACGCGCTTTCGCGAGGCCGAGGAGCTCAAGAGCACCTTCATCTCGATCATCAGCCACGAACTGCGGACGCCGGTGGCGTTGATCAAGGGATACGTCGGCACGCTGCGCCGCGAGGACGCCCGCTGGGAGCCTGCCGTTGTCCGCCAGAGCCTGGCGGTGATCGAGGAGGAGGCGGATCATCTGGCGACCCTGATCGACGACCTGCTCGACGCCTCGCGCCTGCAGGCCGGCGCACTCCGCCTCAAGCAGGCCGAGGTCTCTCTGGACTTGGTGGCGGCGCGGGCCGCCGAGCGCTTCCAGACTCAGAGCGACAAGCATCGCCTTCAGGTCCACTTCCCGCCCGCCTTCCCCGTGGTCATCGCCGATGAAGATCGCCTCTCGCAGGTGGTCAACAACTTGCTCTCCAACGCCGTCAAGTACTCCCCCGAGGGCGGGACGATCACGATCAGCGGCCAGGCTCGGGCGGACGACGTGGTGGTATGCATCAGCGATGAAGGCCCGGGAATCCCCCAGCAGGACGCCCCGCGTGTCTTTGACCGCTTCTTCCGCGCAACGGAATCTGCCCGCACAACTAAGGGCACCGGCCTGGGACTCTTCCTCGCCAAGGCGGTGGTCGAGGCCCACGGCGGACAGATCTGGGTGGACGAGACCCGCACCAAGGGGGCCCGCATCTGCTTCTCCTTGCCCCGAACACCGACATCATCAGCTTCCGTGGGATAGGAACCGAATATGGCTAGAAGCGTGACCCAGATCCGCTGCCCGAACTGCGGCAGCCCCATCCAGGCTGCGATCGAGCAATTGGTCGACGTCGCTCAAGACCCCTCGGCCAAGGCGCGCCTGCTCAGCGGCTCGCTCAACCTCGCCCGCTGCCCGAACTGCCGTTACGAAGGCCAGCTCTCGACGCCTCTGGTCTACCATGACCCAGCCAAGGAGTTGCTGCTCACCTTCCTTCCGGTTGAGGTCGGCCTGAATAAGGATGATCAAGAGAGGTTGATCGGCCAGCTCATCAATCAGGCCGTCAGTCGGCTCCCGGCTGAACAGCGCAAGGGCTACCTGTTCCAGCCCCAGGCGGTACTTACCGTCCAGGGCATGCTGGAGCGAATCCTGGCGGCGGACGGGATCACCCGCGAACAACTCGAGGCCCAGCGGGGTCTGATGAAACTGTTCGAGGAAATGCTCCACACCCCCGAGGAAGGCCTAGCCGCCTTCGCCGCCCAGCATGACCAGGACCTGGGCGCCGCCTTCTTCCAGCTGGCGGCCGCCGCCATCCAGTCGGCGCCCGACGAGCGCGCCGCCCAGGCGGCTGAGGAGAAGCTCGAAGCCGTGATCGGCGCCAGCTCGTTCGGCAAACGATTGGCGCAACAGGAGGCCGAGCTGCGGGCCGCCGCCGACAGCCTGCGCGGCAGCGGTGCCGACCTGACGCGGGAGCGCCTGCTCGACTTGATCCTGACCGCCCCCGGACCCGACCGGGTGGCGGCACTGGTCAGCCTCGCCCGCCCGGCATTGGACTACGAGTTCTTCTCCCTGCTCAGCAGCCAGATCGAACAGGCCGAAGGCGCGGACAAGGAACGCCTGACCGACCTCCGGCAGCAGCTGCTCGACCTCACCCAGGAGATCGACCGGGTGCAGGATGCTCGCGTTTCTCAGAGCGCCGCCCTGCTCAAGTCGATCGCCGCAGCCGCTGACCTGGAGCAGGCCGTGGCTGCCAGCCTTCCCTACATTGACGACCTGTTCATGGGCATCCTGCAGGCCAACTTGAGGGCTGCCACTGAGCGCGGCGACAAACTCAGCCTGCAGCGGCTGCAGCAGGTAGAGGCCGTGATCCACCAGCTCCTGCGCCAGGCGATGCCGGAGGGACTGCAGCTTGCCGATGAAGTCCTTCAGGCTGAAGACATCCAGAAGGCACGAGCGCTGCTCGAGGCCTCCGCCGGCAAGATCGATGAACAGACGCTGGGTGCGCTGATGGGCGCGGCCCAGCGCCTCGAACAGTCGAACGAGCCCGAGATGTCGGCTGAGATCCGCGAGCTGCACCGGACGGCGCTACGTCTCTCGATGCAGGCCAAGCTCGCAACCGGGGGATCCTCTGCCTCGCCACTCTCCGCCAGCTAGTCTCCACGAGAGCTAGAGGCAGCTGGCGGTCTGGCGATCGACCGGTGGCTGGCCGCATGCACAAGCGAGGGGCATGCAACGCCTGCGGGCTCTGGCGGCCGACGGCTTGCCGGGCTGGGCCTTGACGTACCAGCTAGGCAATTCGGCAGATCAGGCCCTTGAGGTACCGGCCCTCCGGAAAGGCCAGCGCCACCGGGTGATCCGCCGGTTGAGATAGCCAACCGACAATCTGGGCATCCAGCGACGCATCCACCGCAGCCTCGGCCACGATCGTCTGGAAGAACTCCGCCGAAATCGCCCCTGAACACGAGAAGGTGTAGAGCGTCCCTCCCGGACGGAGCAGCTTGAATGCCAACAAGTTGATGTCCTTGTAGCCGCGGGCGGCCCGCTCCACCTGGGCCGCGCTGCCGGCGAAGCGCGGCGGATCCAGGACGATGGTGTCGAACCTCTGGCCCCGGTCGCGCAACTTGCGCAGCGCGACGAAGACGTCTGCCTGCTGCCAGTCCGCCTTCTGTGCCTCAAACCCATTGAGGCTCAGGTTGGCCTTCCCCAGGGTGATCGCCCCAGCCGATTCCTCGACGGAGAGCACTGA
>JALHUE010000181.1 GCA_022866145.1 Anaerolineales bacterium
GCAATGGAGATGACGGAAGCCTTGTCCGTCGGACAGGGCTGGCTGACCCTGACCCCGATCGCCATGGCCCGCGCTTGGGCCGCGACGGTAGGTGGTCCGCTTCCCCCCGTCCGGGTCGTGGACGCAGTCCCGGACGCACACGGGAATTGGCTGGCTTGGCCATTCGAGCAGGAGCAGCAGCCCGTCTTCAGTCCAGAGACTGCCCGCCTGATGTCGCGGACGCTGACGCAAACCGGAGACGCTGGCCCCTCTTTCTCGGGTGTGGCCATTGCCGGGGCCGACCAGGCTCAGGTTGCCTGGTACTTGGCGCGGGCCGGGGACGACTCGGCGCCAGTCGTCGCGGTCGTGTTGGAACAGTCCGATCTCGAATCGGCCGAACAGGTTGGGGGCCGAGTCGTGAGGGCGGTGCGCAGGCTGGCCTCGCCGTGACCGACCCGCCGGCCGGAAGAGGGATCCTATTTGAGCTCGTCCGGTCAGCGTCAAGCCGCCGGCCCAGCCCGAACGGTTGTGCGCCAGTGCCAGCGCGCAGTTGGTGGCGAGATGACCAATGTTTGAAGCCCTGACCCAACACCCCCAGGCTGCTTCCTACCGACTGGCCCGAGGCGGGAGCCTCAAGCCCGCCGACATCGAGCAGGGTCTATGCCAAGTCCGCCTGGCGCTGCTCGAAGGCGACGTCCACTCCTAGATCACGAAGGACCTTCTCGATCGGGTAGGACAGCCGGCACCGGGTGAGCAGGTCGCTCGAGCGCTGAACCCCTCCCAACAAGGGGTCAAGATCCTGTACCGGGCGATGGTCCCGACCCTGGGTGAGCCCGGGCGTCTCAACCTGACTGGCAAGCCGCCACGGGTGATCCTGCTGGTGGGTTTGCGGGGGTAAGGGAAGACGACCACCGCCGCGAAAGTGACTGCGCACCTGCGTTCGCTTGGGAATGGGCGACCCTCTTGGGCCGATCGAAAAACCCGAGGCTGTGATCTCGCGCCAGCAGGCCGGAGTCCAGGCCGAACGCATGTACAAGGGTGAATTCACCCTGCAGGACTTCACGGCCTAGCTCAGCCAGGTGCCCAGCTTGGGATCGATTGACCAGTTGCTGGACATGATGCCCGGCGGCGCAGTGCCAGCTGGATCAGACGCTGGCGATCATCCGGTCGATGACCCCGGCCGAGCGCCGCAAGCCGAAACAGCTGGATGCCAGCCGCAAGTGACGGGTGGCGGCCGGTGCAGGCACCAGCGTCCAGCAAGTCAAACAGAGGCTGCGGCAATTCCGGCCAGCACGCACCAGGATGAAACCCCTGGGCAAGCCCGGTAGCCTGGGAAGGGGACGGCGGTTGCCTTGGGCACAGGCCGGCTAGCCGGCAGGTGCAGGTTGTCGCCCAAACCCCCAATCTGCGTGGTCTGGGGTAGAATAGCCAAGGCAAACTTGGGAGTGAGAGAGGGAAGATGGTTCGAATACGACTACGTCGAGTAGGTGCCAAGCATCAGCCCAGCTACCGAATTGTGGCTGCTGAGAAGGAAGACCCTGCGACCGGGGGGTTCCTGGAGATCCTAGGGCACTACAATCCACGGACCCAGCCAGCCACCGTCGACCTGGATGAGGCCAAGTTCTTCCTGTGGATGCGGAACGGGGCCCAGCCCTCGGACTCGGTGGTGAAGATCCTCAAGACCTCCGGGACTTGGGAACGGTGGGACCGGGTCCGCGCCGGAGAGGCGATTGAGGCCGTGGTGGCCGGCGGGGGCCTTCAGCCGGCTGCGGATCCGCGCACCCGGCGCGATGATGTGACGAGCGACAAGCCCTCGAAGAAAGCGAAGAAGGCCTCCGAGGCCGAGGCGCCTGCCGGTGCAGCGGATGCGAGCTAGGTCACCCGAGTCGCCTGGGATGGAGCACGACACGCGCGATGCGACGGCAATGAAGTCGCTGATCGAATACATCGCCCGCTCCCTGGTGGACGATCCCGTTGCGGTCAAAGTGGTCGCCAACCAACGCGGGCGCGAGGTCAAGATCGAACTCACCGTCTCGGATGACGACATGGGTAGGGTGATCGGCCGTTCCGGCCGGGTCGCCAACGCCATGCGCCAGCTGCTGCGGGTTCCAGCCTCCAAGAAGGGGGTGCGAGCGACGCTCGACATCCTCTGATCGAATGCCGGCCCATTCGAACCGAACAACCAAGGCACGCGCCCGGAGCAAGCCGACCTACGTCGCCGCCGGGCGCGTGGTGCGTCCCCACGGTTTGCGAGGCGACCTGCTGGTTGTCCAGGTCTCCGACCTGATTCGCAGCCTGCAGGCCGGCACCCAGGTGTTCCTGGGATCGGAACGGGATCCCTCGACTGTTGCCAGTTGTCGTTTGCACGGCACCCGTTGGCTGCTCCGGCTGGAGGGCTGCGGCGATCGCACCCAGGCCGAGCGTTGGCGAGGCACTGAGGTCGCGGTCCGGGTCGATGATCTGGCGCCTCTGCCGGAGGGCGAGTACTTCTACTGGCAGATCCTGGGTCTGCAGGTGGTCACAGATCAAGGGCAAGACCTAGGGAAGATCGACGAGATCATCGAGACCGGCGCCAACGATGTGTACGTTGTGCGCTCCCCGGATCAGGCGGACATCCTGCTGCCCGCCATTTCGTCTGTCGTGCTCGACGTGGACCTGGCAGCCGCCCAGATGCGCATTCACCTGATCCCAGGCCTGGAGGCACGGTCCTGATCGTCCCGCTGGGACGGCGACCGAGAGCACCGCAGTGAGGCCCGGCCAGCGAGCCGGCTTGAGCTTGCCGGCACGGCTCGGGAAGGCGGACGGGAAACACCATCCACCTGGGGATCCTCAGCACGATTTGAAGATGGCGGTGCACGCCACGTCATCGAGGCCGGGCGCTCGGACGTCGGGGAGCTGCGGCGATCCGGTTGGCTGAAGGAAAGGCGCTTGATCAGCGGCCACCCGGGATCCCTTCCTCGCTTCCCGCGCTGGCCGAGCCCTGCGGCACCGGGGCCTGCACCCCAGTCCTCCCCAGGCAAACCGCCCGGCTGAAGGGGAGTCCCGGACCCGCTCCCGGACGCAGAGCGTACCGATGGGTGGCGCCCATTCCATACGGCGCAAGGCGCTATCCCGGGCCGCGCGCAGCCGGATGCTTGTCCGGGTCGGTCGCCTATGCTAAACTGCGGCTGTTAGTCTGGAAGCGACGAGGCGAAGCGTGGAGAAGACCCGAACCGATTTGATGGTCGACCGCTTGCGCGACCTGCAGGGGAACACGCCGGACATCCAAGCGTCGGCTGTCGTCAGCGTGGACGGCCTGATCATGGCCTCCTCTCTTCCCTCGGGCGTCGAAGAGGACCGGGTTTCGGCGATGTCGGCTGCCATGCTCAGCCTGGGCGAGCGCATCGCCGGCGAGCTGGGCCGAGGCATCCTGGACGAGGTCTACATCCATGGGGATGACGGCTACGTGATCCTGATGTCTTCGGGCGGGAATGCCGTCTTGACGGTTCTGGCCCGGGAACAGGCCCGGCTGGGGCTGGTGCTACTCGAAATGCGGCGCGCCGCCCGGGACCTAGCGAAAGTCGTGGGCTGATGCACGGGGCGAGCGTGCGCCGCCACCGGTTTGGATCTACGTGGGGAGGTCGTCCCAAGGATGACCTCCCCACCGCGTTAAGAGGCCCGATGCCAGAGGCCGAGGGC
>JALHUE010000182.1 GCA_022866145.1 Anaerolineales bacterium
ACCCAGCACTGCCGCAGCCACCAAGGCGAAGACAAAATACGCCAGCCAGGCCAGCACGTAGCCGCCCAGGTTCTCACCCACCAGGTGAAAGATCTCACGCAAGTAGAACGCGGCTGCGAAGGTCCGCCGTCGGGCATAGTTCACCTGGGCCGCCGGGAAAACGAACGAGAACACCAGGCCGTACAGCCCCAGCAGACATATCAGCCCCAGGCTGACCCCGCCCAGCACCCAGGCGATTCCCTGCTGGTTCTCCGCCTGAGTCGCGACACCGATGATCAGAGGAATGAGCGGGATCCCGAATAGCAGCGCCGGGAGGCCGTACACCAGGCCGGCCACGGTCAGCAGCAGGCCCTCGACGAACTTCTGGCCGAAGTCTCCCCAATCCGATAGAGGTTCCGTGCTGCGACCTGTCACTCGCCGGATGATTTCGTTGGCGTAGCCTCCCAGCGCCAGATTGGCGATGGGAATCACAGCCACCACGGCGCCGATCAGGAGCTTCTCGAGCCACTTCTTGTCCTCGAACACGTACACAAATGACTTGCCGACGTCCATGCGTCCTCCTTCTCCGGATCGGCCTGCCAGTTGCGGCACGATCACAAACCGGCCCCAACCAGCAGACCCTGCTCGGGCTTCCCCTGCGCCATCAATTCCTGGAGGTGATGGCCGCCGCCCGGTCTTCCTTCTCTATACGTGCTCAGCGCCCCTCCGGTCGCGCCCGCAACTCGGTCGCTGCCAGGACAGGCGCTACTGCCCGCCCCCGCTGGCTCCCATCCGCAGGGCAGCCAAGGGGTTGCCGCCCTTCCATCCTGTCAACCCATGCAAGATCAAGCCGAACTGCGACAGCCCAAACCACAGCAGCAGCAACGTCAGCCCGATGCAGGCTTGGTCCACCCAGCCGGCAAGGCCGGCCTGGATTCCGGCGATCTGCGCTCGCCAGCCCTCGATCTTAGCCTCGTACTCGGTGACGACCGTCAACAACTGCTCGATGCTCTGCCGGGTCTCGCTCAGGTCGCCTCCCAAGACGTACTCGACGTCCGCCAGGAAGGTCGAGGCCTTATCCGCTACCTCCTCGACATTGGCGATCTCCGCGTCCAGCGTGTCAGCCGCATCCAGCAGTCCCGTGAGCAACTCCTCGCCCGGGATCGAGATATTGAGGAACGGCACCGAGTTGATCGTCTTGAGCGTGGTCAGCACCCCTTGCAGCCCAACTCGCACCTGATCGATCTTCTCGCTGGCGGTCTTGAGGCCCGGGATCAGGCGCCCATCCAACGCCTCACCCACGCCCTGCAGGGTCTGCTGTGCCTGGGTCGTGTTCTGGCTCAGCGCTGCCAGCGTCGTCTCGGCGCCTTCGAGGATGCGCAGGGCACGCGCCAATTCGCCTCCTGCGTTTCCTAGCGCAGTCTGTGCTTGTCCCAACTCTCGATCAAGCTCGCCAAGTCGGGAAAGCCCTTGTTGCGTAAGGGGTTCGTTGTAGGCCCAAGCAGCGCCAATACCCATGACGCTCAGGACCATCAAGAGCCCGCTGACTACGATCAGTGTCCCGTACAGGATCTTGCGTCCCATGTCCTCTCTCCTTCTCTGCCTGCCTCTCTGCGGCGAGTGCGATTCTACCGCTGAGGCGATGCCCTTCACACCGCCCGGCCTGCGTTCGGCTAGCCCACCCATCGTCTGTGTAGGCCAGCTGGCACCGAGTCCAGGTGCGGAGCTTCCGGCTTGGGCGAGGGCTCCCCTCGCCCACGATGGACACTCAGCTGGGGTCCTCTCGGCTGCGCAGCCGCCTCAAGGCCTTCCAGAGCTCAAGCACCACCATCAGTGACAGCGCCGCTCCCAGGGCAATCCCCAATCCCTCACTTGTGAGGGGTTGGGTGCTGAAGATCTGCTGCCCAATCGGCAGGTAGACCACGGCCAGCTGCAACAGCACCGTCAGGCCGATGGCCGACAGCATCGCTCGGTTGCTCAGCAGGCCGATGTGGAACAGGGAATCTTCTTCGGCCCGCGCCTCGAGCGCCACCGCCAGCTGGGCGAAGATCAAGGTCGTGAACAAGAGCGTCTGCCAGGCAGGATCCCCACTGGCGAATGCCCACATCCCGACCCCTACCGAGAGAGCGCTCATCAACACGCCCAGTCCGAGGATCCAGGACGTCATGCCTCGCCCAAAGATGCTCTCCTTGGAAGAGTACGGGGGGCGCCGCATCACGTTCTTCTCCGGCGGCTCGACACTGAGCGCCAGGGCAGGCAGCCCATCGGTGACCAGGTTCATCCACAGGATCTGCAGCGGCAGGAGCGGCAGGGGCATCCCCAGCAGCGGGCCGATCAACATGACCGCGATCTCGCTGGCGTTGCAGCTCAGCAGGTACTTGATGAAACGACGGACGTTGTCGTAGATCACCCGACCCTCTTCGACGGCGGCGACAATGGTGGCAAAGTTGTCGTCGAGCAGCACCATCTCCGCCGCCTCCTTCGAGACGTCCGTTCCGGTGATCCCCATGGCGACACCGATGTCGGCCTTCTTCAGCGCCGGAGCGTCATTGACCCCGTCGCCGGTCATGGCCACGACGTCGCCGCGGTCGCGGTAGGCCTGGACCAGCTTGAGCTTGTGCTCGGGAGAGACGCGGGCAAAGACCGACACCCGACGGGTCAGCTCAACCAGCTCGGCCGAGTCCAGCTGGTCCAGCTCTTGCCCGGTGGTGAACTGGTCCGGGTCTCCGATTCCCAGTTCCTGGGCGATGTGGCGAGCGGTGAGCGGATGATCTCCGGTGATCATCACTGGATGGATGCCGGCCGCCTTGCACTGCGCCACCGCCTGGGCTACCTCCGGCCGGGGTGGGTCCATCATGCCGTACAGCCCGACCAGCGTCAGATCGGCCTCGAGGGCCTCGCCGGCATCCGGCTGCGGTGCTTCCGGCAGCAAGCGCAAGCCGACTCCCAGCACGCGCATGCCCTTGGCGGCGAGATCGTCATGCGCCCGAACCACCCGCTGCCTCCAGCCCTCATCGAATGGCTGGGTTTCTCCCTCGACCCACACCTGGCAGGTGTGATCCAGCAGGCTGTCAACAGCCCCTTTGGTGAAGGCGGCATAAGGGGGAAATGCCTCGGCCTGCGGCTGCCGATCCCAGATCGGCGCCAAACTGGGCGGCAGCTCCTGCTTCGAACGCGGCAGGCGGTGGACTGTGGTCATGCGCTTGCGAACGGAGTCGAAGGGAACCTCGGCAACCCGCGGGAAGGCGCGGTCCAGATCGTCCTTGCGGATGCCGAACCCGGCCGCCGCAAGGATCAATGCCCCTTCCGTCGGATCCCCGATGGCATGGAATTCCCCGGGACGATCCTCCGGCTCGGCGAGGATGGCATCGTTGCACAGGGCGCCACTGATCAACAGCAGCTCGAGCGTGGGGAGCAGGCTCTCCCGCTCCCCGCTCCCCTCGGCTGGCGTCAGCGCCAGGCGCGGGTCCCCTTCGCGTTGGCGCAGCTCAACCCGGTGGTTGGCGATGTCGAGGGCGGTGACCGTCATCCGGTTCTGGGTCAGGGTGCCGGTCTTGTCCGAGCAGATCACGCTCACCGACCCCAGAGTCTCCACCGCCGGCAGGCGGCGGATCAGCGCCCGCCGTTTGAGCATGCGCTGGGCCCCGAGCGACAGGGCGATGGTCACGACCGCGGTCAGCGCCTCCGGGATTGCCGCCACGGCCAGGCTAACGGAGGTCAGCAGCATTTCCTCCCACGGCTCCCCACGCAGCAAGCCCAGCAAGAAGATCCCTGCGACCAGGATCATGGCAGCCGCGGCCAGGATCTTACCCATGCGATCCAGCCGCCGCTGCAAGGGGGTCTTGTCTTCGGAGACGGACTGGATCATCTCGGCGATGTGGCCCAGCTCGGTCTCCATGCCGGTGGTCGTGACCACCATCTCGCCGTGACCGTAGTTGACCACGGTCCCGGAGTACAGCATGTTGCGCCGGTCACCGACCGCCCGCTCGGTCTCATACACCAGCTCGGCTTCCTTCTCGACTGATTCGGCCTCACCGGTCAGCGCCGACTCCTGGGCCCGCAGGTTGATGCTAACCAGCACCCGCCCATCCGCCGGAAGGATGTTGCCGGTCTCGACCAAGACGATATCGCCCGGAACCAGGTCGCGGGCCGAGGCCTCTTGCACCCGGCCGTCGCGCCGCACCCGCACGTTGGGCACCGCCAGGCGCTTCAAGGCCGCCATCGACTGCTCCGCCCGGTATTCCTGGCTGTAGCCGAGGGCGGCGTTGAGAACGACGATGGCCAGGATCACGACGGCATCGATCCAATCGCCCAGGACGAGCGAGAGCGCGGCGGCCGCGATCAAGATCAAGGTCAGGATCCCGGTGAGCTGCTCCAGCAGAATGCTCCACCGCGAACGGCGGCCGCGCTCTTCAAGCTCGTTTGGGCCGACAGCCTGCAGGCGCGCCCTCGCTTCGGTCTGCGTCAGCCCGACCGCCTCGTCGACCTCTAACGCAGATAGCACCTCCGCCCGCGAGAGCTGGTACCAGGGCTTTTCCACGGTTCCTTCCTTATTTCGGCTGCTCCCGGACTGTGCTCGCAAGGTCCGGTGGCCAGAGAGAGTTAGGCTTGGACGACCCGGAAGACATGGTAGCCCCAGGCTGGCAGGTCAAGGTACAGTCCGCGGTCCGCCAGGTCATCGCCGCTGCGCACGTACTCGGTGCTGCTCATCAAGTCCACCAGGCGGTATTGGTGTTGAGCGAGACCGGGCAGCCGCAGGCGCGCAAAACACTGCGAATCATGGCCGGCGTAGTTGACGGCCACCACAACCGGATCACCCGCCTCCGCCAGCCAGGAATAGCACAGGAAGTTCTCCCAGGTCCAGTTGCCATGCCAGGCCTGGTGGCATTCCAGGAGCTTCCATTGACCGCCTCGGACGACGGGCCAGTGCAGCATGTCCAGCAGCGAGGTGTAGAACGCGGCCAGCTCAGGGTCGGTGGCCTCGGCGGTGGTCCGGCACAACTGCACCGGCAGCTGGCGCTGCCAGCCCTCGAGCTGGCCCTGATGGAAGAATCGCATCCCCGGCGCCAGGTAGGTGGCGACGGCGGCGGCTTTGTGAGTGCTCGCCGGGAACGCCGCTGCCGCCCGGGGTTCATCGTGGTTTTCCAGGAACCTCACCAGCCGCGCCTGGACCGTAAGGTCTGTGCGCAGATGGGCGCACACCGGAACGGCACGCTGCTGCCGCAGCCGATCGTACAGGCGCTTGTCGTAGGCGTAGTCGAACCCCTCCTGCAGCATGCGCTGCTCCAGGTCCCAGTACACCTCCGCCAGGAACAGGAATTCGGGGTGCCGAGCGTGCACCGAACGGACGGCCTCCGGCCAGAAGGGCTGGGACGCAATTCCCCAGGTGCGCTCGAACACGTCGGGCAGCTGCAGCATGGCCATGTCGCAGCGGACCCCATCGCATCGATCGGCGACCTGCTCCAGGGCTTGAATCATCGCCGTCTGCAGTGCCGGGTTGCCGTAGTCTAGCTGCAGCGTATCGGTCCAACCCGGGAAATTCGGATCACGGCCGTGAGCGAAAATGCGGGCGCCGTCCCCAACCGGGAGCCGGAGGTAGTTGTGTGGGGCCGCCGCCAGGTCGTCCTCGGAGCCTTCGACGAAGAAGTCCGGCTGCAACTCCAGCCAGGGGTGATCGATCGCAGTGTGGTTGGACACGAAGTCCAGCAACAGCCTGAGGCCGCGATCGTGCAGGCGCCGGCGCAAAGCGGCCAGCGCTTCATCGCCGCCGAGGGCGATGCTCACCTGATAGCCGGCAATCGAGAAGCACGAACCGCACAGGTCGTCTTCGGTCAGATCGGGCACCAGCTGGCGGGCGGCATGGCGCAGGGCGGGATCCAGTCGCGCCAGCTGCGCTCCCACCTGGCTGGCCTGCCACACCCCCAGCAGCCAGATCCAGTCGAAACCCGCCGCCGCCCATTCATCGAGCACGGCCTCGGGCACCTCGTCCAGGCGCAGCGAGCGATCCCGGCTCTGGCCGAGGCGGCCCAGCCACACCCGGGTGTTCACCTGGTAGAGCGTTGGAAAGCGTTGCGGATTCCCCATCGGCTTGCCTCACCTGCGACCGCTCGCCCGGAACCGGCCTGCGCCAAAGGCAAGCAGACCGGCGATCGCGGCCTAGGCGCGGCGGCGGATGTCAGGACGTTGTCTTGACCGGGATAGCCTCCAGCTGTTCGAGGGTCCGCTGCAGCACGCCGAATCCCTGCCCCCAGAACTCGGGAGAACGGATCGGGACCCCGGCTGTCTCCAGGATGCGGACCGGGGAATCGGATCCGCCGGCAGCAAGGATCTTCAAGTAGCGCGGCTTGAACAGGTCCCCTTCTCGGCGGTACTGCTCATACAAGGAGAGCACCAGCAGCTGGCCGAATGCGTAGGCGTACACATAGTACGGCGTGTGGTAGATGTGCGGGATGCTCAGCCACTCATACTGGAAGTCTTCACTCACCAGCAGTGAGTCGCCAAATTGCTCGGCGAGGTTTTCCTGATACAGCTTCGACAGGTCATCGACCGACGCCCCCCGGCGCACGGCCTCGTGGGCCGTGCCCTCGAAGAGGGCGAAGTAGGCCTGGCGTCCGATGGTCGCATAGGCGTCGTCCATCTGGGCGAACAACAGATCGCGCTGTACCTCCGGATCCGCATCCGAGCGGAGCAGATGGTCAACGAGCAGTCTCTCCCCGAAGGTCGAAGCCGTCTCGGCCAGCGGCAGCGAGGCATCGGCGGTCAGGGCGGGATGGCCGGCAGCCAGCAGGCCGTGGACGGCGTGGCCCAGTTCGTGAGCCAGCGTGGACACATCATTGGCCGTGCCGTTGTACGAGGTCAACACCCAGGGAATCAGGCCCGGCTCGAGGGAGGCACAAAAGGCGCCGCTGCGCTTGCCCTTGCGGACCTCGGAGTCCAGATGGCGGGAGGCGAGGATCTTCTCTGCCAGCGAGGCTACTCCGGCGTCGAAGTGATTGAAGCTGTCGAGCACGAAGTCGACGGCCTCGGCGAATGCATACCGCTTGGCGGCTGTGCCCGATACAGGAGCATACAGGTCGTAGCGGCGGAGGCGGTCCATCCCCTGCCAGCGCGCCTTCAAGCGGAAGTACCGCTGGAACAGCGGGGTATGCTCCCGGCAGGCCGCCAGCAAGGCCTCAACCACGTCGTCTGGGACATCGTTCGCCAGGTTTCGGACCGCGAGTGGAGACGAGTAGTGGCGCAGATCGATGGCCTCGCTCCGCCAATCGCGCACGCGGTACTGATAGATCTGACCGAGGACGATGGCATCTTTGGCGTGCATGTCATGGATCGCCCGGTAGGCTGCCTGGCGTGCCTGCGCGTCGGCGCCGCGAATGTGTACCTGCAACTCGCCTCGGGTCAGCTCGTGCTCCTGGCCATTCACCTGCATCCGGTAGACATAGCGATTGGTGATCGTGTCATACAGCGTGATCAATGCAGCCGGACCATTGACGTCTTTCAGGTTGATCACCCGCTCCTCCGGCTCGGAGAGCGTGTGCGGCCGCTGCAGGCGAAGGGCATCCAGGAAGTAGTGATAGTCGCCCGAGGCCGCCAGCAATCGCTGCGCCGGCGCCTCGTCCAGCTGCTTCCACCACAGCTTGATGAACATCGTGCGGTTTTCGATCTCGGCCAAGCGCTGCTGCATCTGCGCCAGGACGGTCTGCGCCTGTTGATCCTGGGTGTTCTCGGCGAACTTGAGGTGGGCGAAGCCGACCAGCCGGGACAGCAACCGCATCAGGCGGTCGTAGGTCTCCAACAGCGCCAGGAATTCGTCCGCCAGAAAGGCCTCGGTTAGGCGCGGTCGGTAGGCCTCGATCTCGGCCACCAGGGTCTCGAGGTCCTGCAGCGCCGTGCCCACCTCCGGCGCCTCCAGCCCCGCAAACAAGTCTTGCAGGCTCCAGCGCTCCTGCTTGTAGTCGCTTCTCGCCATCATCCCACCTCAGGCATTGAACCGAATATGGACGACTTCGCCATCCTTCACGAGGTACTCTTTCCCCTCCAGGCGCAGCTTGCCCTGCTGCTTGGCTGCCTGAAGCCCGCCCAACTCCACCAGCAGATCCCAGGCAATGACCTCGGCCCGGATGAAGCCGCGCGCCAGATCCGAATGGATTGTCTCGGCCGCCTTGAGGGCGCCTTCGCCCTGCTTCAGCGTCCAGGCGCGAACCTCATCCTCGCCCACGGTGAAGAACGAAATCTGGTCCAGTAGGGCATACGAGGCCCGGATCACCCGCCGGCGCCCGGATTCCTCGATGCCGTACTCTTGCATGAAGGCCTGGCGTTCGTCTGCCGAGAGCTGCGCGATCTCCATCTCCAGCTCCCCCTGCAGGGCCAGCACGTCCACCCCTACCCCATGCGAAGCCAGCATCCCGGCGGGTGCAGACTCTCCCTCTCCCACGTTGACCACGACCAGCATCGGCTTGCGGGTCAGCATTCCGAAGCCCGAGAGCGTGCGCTCCTCCTCCTCGCTCAAGGTCAGGCTGCGCAGGGGCTGGGATTGGCTCAGATGCCCTTCCAGCCGCCGGAAGAGCGCCATCTCACGCTCGACGGCTGCCCGGTCGCGTCCGCCACGCTGGTGCTCCTCCTCCTGGCGCTGCAGTCGCCTTTCCACCGTCAACATATCGGTGAGCAGCAACTCGGCCTCCAGCACAGCGAAATCCTGCTCCGGATCGATTCGGCCCAGCGGATGCGGTACAGCCGGGTTGTCGAAGGCCCGCACCACATGCAGAAGGCCATCCACCTGGGCTAGCTGATTGATCAGCGCCCCGGGAAGCCCTTCCCGCCCGAGATCCGCTTTGAGACCGCCGATGTCGGCGTAGGTGACCTTCGCATGGAATGTCTTGCGCGGCTGGAACATGGCGACCAGCGGCGTCAGGCGGTCGTCCGGGACATCGGACACGGCGGTATGCACCTCCGGACGGCCGATGCCCGCCGCGGCGCCCGTCGTCAGGTTTCCGCCCGTCAGGGCATTGAAGATTGTCGTTTTGCCTGCCGCCTGCAGGCCGATGATGCCTAGCTGCATGGGTTTTCCACTGTGAGGAAGCGAAAGCTGTGCGGCGCACTCGTCAAGCGGGGGAGATACCGCCGTCCCGGGCTGACTGCCTCCGCCTTGACCCGTCCCGACCGATTGGCTATACTACGAATCCTCGGCCGGAGTGGCGGAACTGGCAGACGCGCGCGACTCAAAATCGCGTTCCTTCGGGAGTGTGGGTTCGAGTCCCACCTTCGGCATCTGGCGATTATAGCACCCGGACTTTCGCTCCCTCCCGGCCTGCGCCAAGGCCTTCGGGCCCGCATTCCTGCAGAACGCGATTGCCAGCCGCCGCTGAGTGTGGCACAATGCCTCACCCTCAGCGCGTATGCGACTCTTCCTGCCCCGCCTCCTGCTTGGACTCGCCATCGGCCTCGCCGCCGGCCTGGTGTATGGTTGGGTGATCCAGCCTGTCGAGTATGTCGACACCGCCCCCAACACCCTGGATGATAACTACCGCACCGACTACGTCCTGATGGTTGCCGAGACCTATGGCGCCGAGCGCGACCTGGGCCGGGCGCAGCTGCGGCTTGCCAGCCTCGGCCCGGAGCGGCCGCTCGCCAAGGTCGAAACCGCCATCCTGTACGCCGTCGAGCACGGCCTCAGTCGCGACGACCTTTCCACCTTGAACCAGTTGGCAGTAGACCTGCGCACTCTTTCTCCGCCCACCGAGGCTGGCTCGCCGTGAGGTCCTCCGCCTGGATCGCCTGGGTGCTCGGGGGGATTGTCGGGTTGCTGGCCGGCGTGTTCTATGCCTGGCGGGTCAACCCGGTCTCGTACACCCAGACCGATCCCACCTCGCTGCGGGCGGACTTCCGCATGGATTACCTGGCACTGATTGCCTCGGCCCATGCCGGGACCGGCGATCTGGCGCGGGCCCAGGCGCGGCTGGCCGTCTTTGGCGCAGAGGACTTGGCACAGACCCTCGGGGCTCTGGCCCAGCAGCGGCTGGCGTCGGGCTATCCGGAAGCGGAAGCCCGGGCGCTGGCTGGGCTGGCCGCGGCGCTGGGCGAAAGGCCGGGTCAGCCTGCAATCGGAACGCCGGGTCCCGCGCCGGGCACACCGACCCGACAGGCCACACCCACGCTCGGGCCCAGCCGCACTCCGCAGGCATCTTCCACCCGTGCCCCAACCTCGACTCCCGGCGCCCCCTTCCAGCTCACCCGCCAGGAAGTGGTGTGCGAAGCGGAGGCTCCGCAGCCGCGCCTGCAGGTTCAGATTGTGGATGCCAGCGGCCGCGGCGTTCCAGCAATGGAGATTCGGGTCGTCTGGGACCAAGGCTCTGACCGTTTCGTCACCGGCCTCAAGCCTGAGCTGGGCGCCGGCTATGCCGACTTCACCCTGGAGCCAGGGATCGCCTACACCGTCGAACTGCCCGGATCGTCAGCCCTGGTGACCGGACTTAAGATCGAAACCTGCTCGGACCCTCAAGGGCAGGAGTATGAGGGCTCCTGGCTGCTGGTCTTCTCGCAACCCGCGGGCTGAGTCCACCCCGCCTCCCACCGGCCTTCGCCGACTGCACTAACCCAAATCGACCCGGCAGCCCAGGCCCGGAATGTCCGCCGCCGTCAGGCACCCATCCTCCAGGGAGAAGCCGCCCTGAGTCGGATCGTTGATCAGATCCAGATGGCCATCGAGATCACAGAAGCGGACATTGGAGCTGCTCAAGGCCATTGCCAGACCGGCGGCAATCAACAGCCGCGGCTCGATCACGCAGCTGACCATGGTTACCAGCCGGGCGGCCCGGGCGATGGCATCAAGCTGAGCGGCCTGGCGCAGGCCGCCGGCGGTTGCCACCTTGATGGTAAAGCCATGGGCGCAGTGCTCTGCCGCAACGCGCAATGCGGTTTGCGGCGTGGAAACCGATTGGTCAGCCAGAACTACCACCCGGCTGTGCTGGGCGACCTGGCGCAGGCCTTCCAGGTCTGCCCCGGGCGTGGGCTGCTCGAGCATCTCGATCTGCCCTTCCAGGGCGGCGGCCACGTCGAGCGCCACCCGGATCGAGTATCCCCCATCCGCATCCAGGCGAAGAGTGTGCTGGGGAAGCGCCCGATGGATCGCCTGGATCTTTGCCACATCCTCATCGGGATCGAAGCCTCCCTTGAGCTTCAGGATGCGGAATCCCTGTTTCGCCAGCCCGCGAGCGATCTCAACCGTTTCCGGGAGCGAGACGCAAGGGATCGTGACCGAGGTTTGAATTCGATTGCGGTAGCCTCCCAGCAGGCGGTACACCGGCAGCCCCGCAATCATGCCGAGCAGATCGTGGAAGGCCAGATCGAAGGCGACCAGAGCCGAGGGCGCGGCCTCGACGAGTGGCGTGAGTTCGGCCAGGGTGTATTCGATCTGGGTCGGGTGCAGGTCGGGAACCCGATCGGCGCAGGCCTGACACGCCCGAAGGACCGCCGCCGGCTCGTCCCCGGTCAGCGCCGGGTGGGCGACGGTGCACCCCCAGGCCGACCTGCCCTGCTGGGTGATCAAGCGGACGAAAACCGCCTGGACCGCGGTCAGCGGAGGAAGGCAGGCCGTCCGCAGCGTGTGCCGAAGGCGGAGTTCGACCGGGGTGACCTCGACCTTCGCAATCTGCATGCGGTCTCCTCGGCGGACGGTCGCTCCGCCAGGCCAGGCAGCACGCCCTCCGCCTCGATCAACGACACGGCGCCGACGGACCCGGTCGACACGGCCGAGAAGCCCACTGGATCGACCCTGCCTGGCAACGACCGCTCGGCTGCCTCAAGATCATGACCCAGGGTCCGGGGTGTCGCCGCCTGAGCCGGAATCCGCCGGATCGGGCCCCAGACCCAGATCGAGCTTCTCCTCCATGCGAATCTGACCGCGCAAAAACGCACCTTCCTCGGTCGAGAACGATGTCGTCGTCACATCTCCCCACACGCGCCCGCTGCGCGTGATCTCGACCCGCTGGGCAAGGATATCGCCCTTCAGCGAACCCGCCACAACGACCGTCGTGGCACGGATCTCCCGGCAGCTGACCCGCCCCGTCTCTCCGATGACGACCAACCCGCGCAGGGCGATCTCGCCCTCGAAAGTACCATCGATTCGGACGCCCCCGGCGCCGCTCAGCGAGCCCTGCCAGGCGATGCCCCCGCCAAGGATGGAATCCACCCGCTCGCTGACCTCGATCACGCTTGCTGGACGTTCGCTTCCCTTGCGAAACACAGATTCCTCCCGGCGCCCGGAGGCGAGCGCGGCCGTAACGATCTTCAGGATGGATCAAGCAACTGCCGCGCCGCCGGGAGACCCCCCGCCGGCTCGGCCGAAAGCACCGCCCGCTGGATGGCTTCCGCCACCGCTTCCGCTGCAAACGCCCCCACGGCCGATGCGTCTCCCCGCCGGTTTCCGGTAGACAGGGCGAAGAGGGTATCCCCATCATACAGGGTATGGGCCGGGCGAATGCAGCGAGCGATCCCGTCTTGGGCCATCTCGGCCACGAAATTGGCCTGCTCCTTGGTCAGCTTCACATCCGTGGCCACTACCCCAATCACGGTGTTGGCGCCGCCCAGCATACGCAACGCCAGTCGGCCCCCGGGGGAACGCATCCACCGCAGGCTGTCGGCGTAGGGCCCCTCTCCCCCCAGCCGGAACGGTCCTCGCCGGACCGGGCGAGCACCGGCCAGGATTCTCCCGCTGGCAGGATGAATGACATCCCCCAGGGCGTTCACGACCACCAGCGCGCCCACGGTGGCCCCGCCCCCCACCTCGAAGCTGGCGCTGCCGATCCCGGACTTGGTGGCACTGCCCAGGCCGAGCAACTTGCCAACCGTGGCGCCCATGCCGGCGCCGGCGTTCCCCTCCCGCGGCGGATCGGGTGAGGCCGCCCGGCAGGCAGCATAGCCCATGGCGGCATCGGGCCGGATGTCAGCCCGCCCCAGGGCCAGATCGAAGATCACTGCCGCCGGGACGATCGGGACCCGAACCAGCCGCACATCAAATCCGATTCGCCGCTCCTCCAGGTAACGCACCACACCGGAGGCCGCATCCAACCCAAATGCCGAACCCCCGGTGAGCAGGACGGCGTGAGCCCTCTGTACAAGATGCATCGGCCGCAGCAGGTCGGTCTCACGCGTCCCTGGCGCGCCGCCCCGCTGCGACACCCCGCCGACAGCGCCGCGGGGGCACAGGATGACCGTGCACCCGGTCAGCGCCTGCGGATCGTCGGCCTGACCCACCTGGATCCCCGCCACATCCGTGAGCGTGCCCTGGCGTCCCATTCTCTTCTCCCGAAGCAGGTCGGCCGAGCACCTCTCGGACCGGCGAGCCTCTCTATCCTGCCTGCACTCTGAAGGCCAGCCTCCCCTCGCCAGCACCTGGCGGTTTGGGGGGCCCGGCCGTTGTGCTAGCGAATCCCGCTGTCCATCATGAGGGTCACCTCGGTCCACCCCCCGGCCACGACCACGATCTCGACCGGGGTGGCCCACGGAAAAGGTCCCCCGTCAGCCGCCAGTGCCAGCACCTGGTAGCGCCCCTCAGGCACAGCAAGGATGAACTCTCCGTCTCCGTCGGCCGCGCCGCGTGCCACGATCTTGCCGGCTGCGTCGGTCACTTCCAGACGTGCTGGAACCGGCTGATCCGGGCACGTCTCCCCCGCCTGGACCACCGGGCAGGCGGGCCCGACGAGCACACGGCCACGCACACCGGTGTCCGGCTGCACCTGCCCTGGGCCGCATCCCGGAAGGATGCCAACCGCCGTCAGGCAAACCCACACGCCAAGGGTGCGCAGGGACGATCGGCGAACCAGGGCGGTCATCCGGCGGCTTTGTAGCCAAAGCGGCGCAACAGCGCCTTGCGCTCGGCAGCCTCCGCCGGGGTTTCGACCCCTTGCGTCCGCATGCCATCAATCACACCCAGGACGCCCCGGCCTTGCTCGGTCTCGGCAACGATCACCTGGACCGGGTTGGCCGTAGCGCAGAAAACCTGGCAGACCTCCGGCACGGCCTTGACCGCATTGAGGACATTGATCGGATAGGCATTCCCCAGAATCAGCACGAACACATGCCCGGCCGAGAGGGCCAGGGCGTTCTTGACAGCCAGGGCCTGCAGGTCGTCGGCCGTGCCGCTGGCGCGCACCAGTGCCGGCCCCGAGGCTTCGCAGAACGCCAGGCCGAATTGAACTCCGGGGACGGCGTTGACCATGGCCTCATGCAGATCTTCGACCGTCTTGATGAAATGGGACTGTCCGAGAATCACGTTCGCCGTTTCCGGCTTCTCGATCGCCACCAGGCTCAGGTCCATCTCTGCCTCCTGCCCCTCAGCCTGATTCTAGCCCAAGCCGGTGGTGTGGGCCCCTGGCAGGGCAATCCGAAGCTGGCGTCTAGGGCGTGGCGTTCGGCTCCGGCGTGGCGCTCGGCTCCGGCGTGGCGCTGGGCTCCACGGTTTCCGTGGGCGGCAGGGTGGAGGTGAACGTCGGCGCCAACGTCGGCACTGGCGTCAGGGTGGGCAGCTCCGGCGAATGAAAGCGGAGCACCTTGTCCTGGTCGTCCCAACTGGATTGGCGGCTGACGACCTCAATGAACGTTTGCCCGGGTTTAAGCCCCAGCAGCTCACCGTCTTCCGTCCGCAGGCTCAGATTCCCGGCCTCCGTCGACCACTGCACCGGGAACTGCATTCCGTCGCGAAACAGCCAGCCCGGCTGGCCCGTCCGGTTGAGCAGATCGATCTCGAGGATTGTCCCTGCCACGTTTTCAAAATGATGGTTGGCAAAGAGGATCAGTACGTTCTCGAAGGCCAGCTGCTGGCCGGTCAGCCGATCGACTGCCGGAACCAGGATTCCGGTGTCATCCGCTCGATCCTGAGAGCGCAGGTAGGCGCCTCGCTCGGGGGCATACTCCCAGCCGACGTGATCGTAGCGGTTGTAAATGATCCGCAGCGCGGGCGCCGGGCTGCCGCCGGCGGGGGTCTCGCGCCTGAACAGCAGGCTGGCATGCTCCTGCGGGCTGACCGCAAGCATCGGCAGTGACCTCAGGTCGTCCAGCGTCAGCCCGGCGCTGTTGACATCCTGGGAGTTGGCGGCGAAGACCCCCACCCGGTTGGTCAACAGCGGGCGGACTTCGGCGGAGGCGCCGCGCGTGATCAGCGTCGCCTCCGGGAAGAGCACCTTGATATCCTCATACACCACGCGTCCTGAGCGAATCGGCGCAATGACATATCCATAGGGATTGTCGCTCGGCCGCTCCGCCAGGATCTGCTCGACCTCCGCCAGATAGTCGCCGTAGAACACCGCCAGAAACCGGCTCATCCCCTGCCCGATCGAGATCTCCCACACGATCGACGCCAGCGACAGGCCAGACTGCGGGCGGGCAGAGACCGGGAAGTTGGTCACCGAGACCAGCAGCGGAGCCTGCTGCAGCGTGGCGGCGTCTCGAACCGGGAGACCGGTCAGAGGATTGAACCCCGGCAGGTAGGCCGGGCCGATCGCCGCCGGCAGGGCCGTCGGGCTGGCTGTCGGCGAGGAGGTGGCCGAGAGCGTAGCCGGTGCGGTCCAGGTCGGCGAGACTGCGGTCGGGGTCGGAGGCTGTGGATCCAGCCGCGCGCAGGCCGGCAGCAGAAACACGAGGAGCAGCCCGATGGTCTGCGGGCAAATGGCGGCCGCCCACC
>JALHUE010000183.1 GCA_022866145.1 Anaerolineales bacterium
CTTCCTGAGACGCAGGAGAACGTGCGCCTGGCGGGGGGTAGGCGCCGGATCTTCGACCTCGCCGACGCCGATCACATGCTGGAGGGCGGAAGAGTGGTCCCGCGGCCAGCCTCGTTGGCGAAGATCCTGCGCGACTTCGAACGGGCTCCGGTGCTGCATACGCAGTCCGCTGTGCTCCCCCAATTGGTTTTCGGCCTGCTCCATCCCGTAAGGGCCTGGCGCGAGCTGCGGGGGATGACGGGGTATTGGCTGAGCAAGATATCCGGCGCGGGCTCGCAGCCTGCCGAGCAGGATTGATCCATGCGCATTGGGCAGAACCCGGCCAAGTTCGTCCAGGATGTTGCCCGACCAAGAGGGGTGACGGTCGCCGTCCTGACCTATGCCCCGTTCCTGAGCGGCTACTTCGCTCAAAGCCTCGAGGTCATCCGGGCCTGCCTCGACAGTCTGTGGCGAACAACGGATGTCGAACACGATCTGCTGGTGTTTGACAACGGCAGCTGTGAGGAGGTTCAGTCCTTCCTCCGAGATGCGTTCGCAGATCGGCGAATCCAGATGCTCTGGCTCTGCGGCAGCAACCTTGGAAAGGGAGGCGCCTGGAACATCCTATTCCAGGCAGCTCCAGGCGAGGTACTTGCCTACACCGACAGCGATGCGCTGTTTGCGCCAAACTGGCTTTCTCAATCCATCCGCATCTTGCAGGCCTTCCCGAAGGTGGGGATGGTAACCAGTAGACCTTTCCGTACCCCGGAGGCTTTCCTTTCCTCGACGATTGGCTGGGCGGAGAACACCCCCGGTGTCCGACTCGAACGCGGGCAGTTCATTCCCTGGGAAGTGTTCAGGGATTTCGACCTCAGTCTGGGTCAAGAGGAAGCCCACATCCGACAGCGCTACGACTCGACGCAGGATGTTCGCCTTACCTACCAGGGCGTGAGCGCGCATGCCGGAGCTTCCCACTGGCAGTTCGTCGCCTACAAGTCGGTCTTGCAGCAGTTCCTTCCATTCGAGATGGATCGCCCGATGGGCCAGGTTCGCCAGCTCGATCAGCGAGTGAATGAAGCAGGGTACCTGCGCCTGATGACCTGTGAACCTCTGGCGATGAACATGAGCAACACCCCGGTGGTGGATGCGGCGGCGTTGCGCGCCGACGGGCCAGTGGCAGGAACGCCTCGCCGCAGGCTGCTTCGGTTCCCTCCCCTCCGCCGGCTCCTGTTGGGGATTCATGACCGGATCTTCCGTTGGTACTATGCCCGCTAGCGGCGAGCTTGCTCCATCGGTCTCCAGGCGCACGGTCTTCGTTGTCGCCGATCACGGTCTGGCCCTGGTCTACTTTCTTCAAAGCGACGTCGTCGACACCCTCCTGTCCGCCGGACATCGTGTCGTCCTGCTCACCGATGATGGCCTGGTGGGGCAGATCGCGGGCAAGTTCGAACGCCCAGGCCTAGTCGTTGAAGGACTGCGGCTGTCGCAGGCCCATGCCTATGCTGCTGGCGTGGATCCGGAACGCCAGTGGTGGCTGCACTTCCTGCGCCGAGTGGGAAGCTCACGATCCATCAACACCCAGGCCATGGACAGCTATATCGAACAGGTAGCCGTCGAGGAGCCCAATCGACGTCGGGTGCTGATGCCGCTCGCTTGGCTATTGATCGGTATTCTGCGTCGCTCCTCGCGGGCCAGGCGTCGCCTGGTGCGGGCACAGATGCGCTACACCCCGAGCCTCTACGACGACCTGTTGGATCGATATCGTCCGTCGCTGGTCGTTGCCAGCACGGCCGGCTGGAGGCTGGACCGCTACCTCCTGCGGGAGGCGGCAGCTCGCGGGATCCGGACCGCGGCCGCGATTGTGGGTTGGGATAACCCAAGCAGCTACAGCCTCTCCGGTGCCCGAATCGACCATGTGACCTGCTGGTCGGACCAACAGGTGACGGAGCTCGTGCAAGGTTCCGACTGGCCGCCAGAGCGTGTGCATGTTGGCGGTATTCCGTCGTATGACGGGTACTTTCGCAAAGCATGGTTGCTGCCTAGGGTGGAGTACTTTGCCCAGCATGGTCTGGATCCCAACCGAAAGCTGCTCTGCTATGCGTGCTCTTTCGTGAGCTTCTCCCCCAACTACCAGAATGTAGAGGCCCTGGCGCGTCTGGTTCGGGAAGACGCTCTTGGGGAGCCATGCCAACTGCTGGTCCGCCTTCATCCCAACCACTTCATGGACAACCACCTGTTTGCCGGCGAGAGGGAACGTATCCAGGCCTTGGCCCGTGCCGCTTCGCACGTACAGGTTGTGCAGCCAGTGCCGCTGGGCGGCGAACTCGGCTACTACTCCGGGGAGGACATGCCGGAGAAGACGTCCATGATGGCGTATGCCGACGTGTTCTTGACGGTTTATTCGACGATGGTGGTCGAAGCCGCGATCCATGACCGGCCCATTGTGAGTGTCTGCCTTGACGCTCCGAAGGGCTGGGACACTCCGCGCAAATACTCTCTGCCCCTGTCCAGGATCGGCGACTGGCCGACGCATGATCGCTTCCGTGAAGCCCAGGCCGGGACTGTGGCGCTGGACGAAGCCCAACTCCGCCGGGCGATCCAGGCAGGGCTTGCATATCCTGGCGGGCAACGTGACGCCCGGCAGGCCTTCCTGCGCCAGGAGATCACCTACCTCGACGGCACTGCTGGTAGCCGAACGGGGGAGCACCTGTGTCGGCTCCTCGAGTCGAGTCCGCCCAACTGAGGTGGGCGCGGTGAAAGGGGCGACGGATTCCGAGGAGGGTGCGGCACCGCCATGCGGATCATGATTGTGGGCCTGGGTTCAATCGGTCGCCGCCACCTGCGGAATCTGATCTCACTCGGTGAGGAGGACTTCCTGCTGGTGCGAACGGGGAGGAGCACCCTTCCGGACGAAGAACTTGTGAGCTACCCCTCCGTCAAGAGCGTCGAAGAGGGATTGGCATGGAAGCCGCAAGCGGTCATCGTCGCCAATCCAACCGCCTACCACATGGAGGTGGCGCTGCCGGCGGCGAAGGCCGGCTGCCACATGCTCATTGAGAAACCCATCTCAAGTTCGATGGACCGCATCCCCGCCTTGGTGCAGGCCGCTGCATCGAGTGGGTCGAGGATCCTGGTTGGGTTCCAGTACCGCTTCCATCCGTGTTTGCTGCGCCTGCATCAGCTGCTGTCTGCCCGGGAGCTTGGGGAGCCTGTGCACGCTCGAGCCCACTATGGAGAATACCTCCCTGGCTGGCATCCTTGGGAGGACTACCGCCGGAGTTATTCGTCTCGGTCGGATCTGGGTGGTGGCGCATTGCTTACCCTGTGTCATCCGTTTGATTACTTGGCTTGGCTCTTTGGGCCCCCGACCGACATCGCTGCCAGGACAGCGGCCTTGCCCCATGTGGAGCTGGAGGGTGTGGAGGGCATCGCTGACGTCATGCTCGGGTTCACTGGCGGCACGCAGGCCACTATTCATCTCGACTATGCCCAGCGACCGGCCATGCAGCATCTGGGGGTGATCGGGACGGAAGGCAGCGCCGAGTGCGACTTGCTGGCCGGGGAGCTTCGATGGTGGACGGCAGCTGAAGGCGAATGGCGCTCCTTTCGAGTGTCTGAGGATTTCTCACGCAATGACCTCTTCCTGGCCGAGATGAAGCATTTCCTGGAGATCGTCCAGCTGGGGGTGGCTCCGGTCTGCGGCCTGGCCGAAGGGGTGTTGAGCCTGAAGGCCGCTCTGGCGGCGCTCGAGTCGAGCCGGTCGAGGGACACAATCCATCTCGAGCGGATCGGTTCATGATGCCGAGCCAGAAGGGCCAGCCGATTGCGGCGGGCGGAACTGGCGTTGCGGACCGCCCGAAGGCCAGTCTGCTCGGCTCGGCGGTCAAGCTCTCCATGGATGAAGCGCCCAAGGATGCTGATCCGCCTGGATCAGGGAGGGAGTGCCGTGAAGGATCGTGCGGTCGGAGATAGTGCCCAACGACCCATGGCCTTGCAAAGACCTGCCGAAGCCGGCGCTGGGCTTGGCAGCCGGCGACCGCGGCTAGACGTGGTCGTGCCTGTCTTGAATGAGCAGGCGGGGGTGGCGGAGTTCCATGCCTCGCTGGCCGGTGTGCTGCACCAGCTGCCCTGGGACTGCCGAGTCATCTATGTCGATGACGGCTCGTCGGACAGAACGTCGGCAGTCATCGGCGATCTCCCGACGGGCGAGGTCGCGGTCGAGTGCATACGCCTGAGCCGCAACTTTGGCCACCAGGCGGCGATCACCGCTGGGCTCGATCGGGCGGACGGCGAGGCCGTCATCACGATGGATGGAGACGGCGAGCATCCCCCGGAGCTCATCCCGGATATGGTGTCCTTGTTCGAGTCGGGGATCGATGTGGTCCTCGGCGTACGCCGCTCGGAAGGGAAAGCCTCCGGGTTCAAGCGCGTGACCCGCGGCACTTTCTACCGGCTGCTCGCTGCGCTGTCCGAAACCGAGGTCATTCCCGGGGCGGCTGACTTCCGATTGCTTTCGCACAGGGCTGTCCAGGCTCTGCGCTCGATGCCCGAATATCATCGCTACCTGCGAGGCATGGTGGCCTGGCTCGGCTTCAAGACCGCTGCCCTACCGTACGACACCGGCCGGAGAATCGCTGGCCAATCCAAGTATTCTGCCCGCAAGATGGCCAGGCTGGGCACAGAAGCCATCTTCTCCTTCTCACTTGTTCCCGTGTATGTCGGCCTCCTGGCGGGGGTGCTGTTCCTGCTGATGGCTGGCGCCGAGGCGCTGTGGGTTTCTGTCGTCTGGATCCTGGGAGGCCGTGCCGGGTTGGTACCGGGCTGGAGCTCCCTGATGTTCATCTCCCTGTTCATGGGGGGAGTGCTCGTGCTGCTGATCAGCACCGTTGGGGTCTATGTCGGGCTGATCTACCAAGAGGTGAAGCGCCGCCCTGTGTATATCGTGATGGATTCGGGCGCCGCTGAGGAGGCACACGATCAACCGCAAGGCAGCGTCGGCAGA
>JALHUE010000184.1 GCA_022866145.1 Anaerolineales bacterium
TCGGCTCCAACACGCTGACGATCGACGGCGTGGATCGCCTGCACGGCGGCGAGTTCCGCATCGGGGCAGACTACATCGAAGTCGTCAGCTACATCGCCGCCGCCGTCGTCACTGGCGGCAGCATTCGCATTCACCAGGCGGCCCCGGAACACCTCGATATGATCCGCCTGGTCTTGGCACGACTGGGGGTGACCTGGCAGGTGGAGGGGGAAACGGTGGTTGTTCCCGAGGATCAGGCACTGGAGATCCACCCCGACCTCGGCGGCTATATCCCCGAGATCTCGGTCATGCCCTGGCCGGCCTTCCCAACCGATCTGGTGAGCATCGCCATCGTGATCGCCAGCCAAGCACGGGGCACGGTCCTGTTCCACGACTGGATGTACCCCAGCCGGATGTTCTTCATCGACAAGCTGGTGTCCATGGGCGCCCGGATCATCTTGTGCGATCCCCACCGCTGTATCGTGGAAGGCCCCACCCGCCTGATCGGCGAGCAGCTCGAAAGCCCGGACATCCGGGCCGGGATGTCGCTGGTTCTGGCCGCCCTGGCCGCCGACGGCGTCTCGACCATTCGGAACATCGGCCAAATCGACCGGGGGTACGAGCAGATCGACGAGAAGCTGCGAGGCCTGGGCGCCCACATCGAGCGGCTGGAGGGCTGAGGCCCCGCCCGAGGCCCCCGGGAAGTGCTGCTTGAAGCTCTGGCCGGCCGAGGTATAATTCCTCGGTCGGCCTGGCGCCGATAACTTATCTCTGGGATAGTGTCATGCCAAAGCGAACGTATCAACCCAAGATCCGCCACCGGGCGCGGGTCCATGGCTTCCGGGCGCGAATGGCCACCCGCGGCGGACGGGGTGTCTTGAAACGACGCCGGCTCAAGGGCCGCCACCGCCTGGTTCAGCTTGTCAACCGCCACGTGAAAAAGGTCAACTGGAACGCCTGATCCGCAAGGTCCGGCATCCGGCGGCGCCGCCAACGGCGCTCCAGCCGGGCTTAATCTCGCCAGGGGAATGGACCGCATCCATCGGCTGGCCAGCGCGAGCGATGTCGACCGGGTCCGCCGCCTGGGTCGGTCGCAAGCCAGCCCGTTGATGGTGGTGGTGGCTGGCGCCAGCGACTTGCCGTACCCCCGGTTCGCGTTTGTTGCCGGCAAGGGCGTCGGCGGCGCCGTCAAGCGCAACCGGGCCAAGCGCCGGATGCGGGCCCTCGTTCAGGCGCATCTGCCGCAGGTGGCGTCAGGAAAGGACATTGTCTTGATTGCACGCACGCCGCTGCTGGCGGCGGAGTGGCCAGTCGTACTGGACACCGGGCTGCGCCTGCTGCAGCGGGCGGGAGCCCTTCATGACTGAAGATTCGACTGTGTTTGAAAGCGCTTCATCCGAACCGTTGCTGAGCGAGATCCCGCTCCGGCTGACCAACCTTCCCCGCCTGCTCGGAATGGCGCTGATCCGGGGCTACCAGATGACCTTGGCGCACCTGGTGCCGGCGGACACCTGCCGCTTCACCCCCACCTGCAGCCACTACGGCTATCAGGCGGTGGCCAAGCACGGCCTGATCAAAGGAAGCCTGCTGGGCGCCTGGCGCATCCTTCGCTGCCAGCCTTTCAGCAAGGGCGGGTATGACCCTGTCCCATAGGAGCCGAATGATCCACCGATTCCCCACACCCAAAGTACTGCTGATCGCGGCTGCGGTCGCCGCCTCCCTGGCGCTCTCCGGCTGTTCCGGCAATGTCATGACGGGCGCCAGCTGGCCGGGACTGGCCTCGCAGGGCACGACGGTGTACGTCGTCTTCAACACCTTCGTTCACGCCATCGATAGCGCCAACGGCGCCGAGCTCTGGCGCTTTCCGGCCGAGGCGGATCGGAAGCTGACGATGTTCGCCGCCCCAGCCATTAGCGAGGACGGCGCCACGCTGTATGTCGGCGCCTACGACTATCAGGTCTACGCCCTGGATGCCGCCAATGGCAGCCTCAAGTGGAAGGCGACTGTCGCCAGCGATCGCATCATCGGGTCGCCCGTGATCTACGGCGATCTACTGTTGGTTCCTTCCGCTGACAAGTTTCTATATGCCCTCGACCGCGCCAGCGGCTCGTTGGTTTGGTCGTACGAGACCGAGGGCGGGCTGTGGGCGGCGCCCGCCATCGACGGCGACCGCGCCTACCAATCCATCCTGCAGCACAAACTCCTCGCCCTTGACCTGAAGACCCGGAAGCCGGCATGGCAGGTCGACCTGGGCGGCGCCATGGCCGGGCCACCGGCTCTGTCCGACAGCCAGGTCATGGTCGGCAACTTCGTCAACGGCATGCGGGCCGTCTCCAAGGACAGCGGGGGCGACCGCTGGTCGTACCGATCGGACGGATGGATCTGGGGCACCCCGCTCGTTGCCCAGGATCGGGTGGTCTTTGGCGACGATCAGGGAACGCTGGTTGCCCTCGGGCTGATCGACGGGAAGGAAGTGTGGCGAACCCAGCTGGAGGGCGGGATCACCGGTTCGCCGCTGGCCGCCGAAGACCAGTTGTTCGTCGTCACCCGCACCGGGCAGGCCTACGCCCGCTCCCTCGCCGACGGCTCTCCGATCTGGCAGCAACTGCTGGCAGGAGAACTCAACTCCTCTCCGATCCTGGTGGATGGCAAGCTGATTGTGGCCTCCCAGACCGGCGAGGTGCTCCTTAGCGCCCTCGATCCGGCCAGCGGCCGGGTGATCTGGGCCTTTACACCGCAGAAATGAGCGAGTAGCCGACCATGTGGGATACCCTGATCCTCAACCCAATGATCAACGCCCTGCTGTGGATCTATGCCCTGCTCAGCCAGAACTTCGGCTTGGCGATCATCATGTTCACGATTGTCATCCGCCTGGTCACGGTTCCCCTCACCTTGCAGCAGCAGCGCAGCCAGCAGAAGATGCAGGAACTCCAGCAATCCAAGCGCTGGCAGGACATTCAGAAGAAGCACAAGGACGACAAGAAGGCGCTGCAGGAAGAGCAGCTCAAGCTGTACCGCGAAGTGGGCTTTAATCCGATGAGCGGCTGCCTGCCCACCGTGATCCAGCTGCCGATCATCTTCGGCTTGTACGGCGCTATCACCCGCGCCCTGGCTTCGACGCCGGGACAGCTACTGGGGCTTTCGGTCCACTTGTATCCTCGGACGCCCGATCTCCTGATCCCGCTTAACAGCCAGTTCTTGTGGATGGACCTGGCCAAGCCCGAGCGGCTGTATCTGCCCTTTCTTCCGGGGACCATCGGCATCCCGGTGCTCACCATCCTGGTGGTCATCTCGACCTACATGCAGTCGAAGCTGACCACCCCGGCGAGCCCGAACGCTCAGGGCGGGCAGATGAGCCAGATGATGACCCTGTACATGCCGCTTCTGCTCGGCTACTTCTCCTTCACCTTTCCAGCCGGCCTGGCGCTCTATTTCGTCACTTCTAACGTGCTGGCCATCGTGCAGTACGCTGCCACCGGCAAGATCGATTGGCACAACATGTTCAAATTCTCCTTGGCGGCGCCAAGGAAGTGAGCGATTTTGGGCACAGCGAGCGCGGCCCGGCCCGTACGACGAGCTGAGCTGCCCCGGCCGATGGCCAGAGGCGGCGCCATCGGGGGCGGCCCACGAGGATTGGGGAATGGCGGAATTCAAGACCAGCCTGGAAGTGATCGCACCGACCGTCGAAGAGGCCGTCAAGCGCGGCACGGCGCAGCTGGGGGTCCCTCGGGAGGCGCTCGACATCCACGTCCTGGATGAGGGCAGCCGTGGGGTCTTCGGGCTGACCAGCCGCCAGGCGCGGGTGCGCCTGGTGGTTCGCGGGCAGACGCTACCCGGCGCCGGGCAAACGCCGGAGCCTGAGTTGGTAGTCCGCGGGCAGGCGCCTCCCGCCCTCGCCCCGACGGCGCAGCCCGAGAGTAGTGAGGAGGACCACGAGGCCGTCAGCACCGCCAGGGTCGTCGTCGAGTCGCTGCTGGAACGGATGGAGATCGATGCCGCCGTGGATGCCGTTTGGGGCGAGCCTAGCGACGAGAAGGACCGGCGCCCGCTGCTGGTCAACATCCGCGGCGGCGACCTGAGTCTTCTGATCGGCCGCAAGGGCGAGACGCTGGCCGCCCTGCAGTACATCACCCGGCTGATCGTCGCCAAGGAGACCCAGCGTCCGGTGGCGGTCGTGGTCGATGTCCAGGGATACCGGGCGCGCCGCGAGGAGCAGCTGCGCCAACTCGCCAAGCGCATGGCTGAGCAGGCCGTTGAACGCGGCCGCACCATGATCCTCGAGCCGATGCCCGCCAACGAACGGCGGATCATCCACCTCGAGCTGCGCGATCATCCACAAGTTACCACCGAGAGCACCGGCGAGGCGGATCAACGCAAGGTCACGATCATCCCGCGGCTCTGACCCCGCCGAGAGGGATGGCCTTCTCCGCGCCCCCAGCGTTCTCGTCCGCATCCCGGCCTGTCAGGTCGCTCACGACCCGGCTCGGCTATAATCGCCCCGATGGGGTCCCCGCTTCCGCTGCCCTTGGTCGACTACTTGCTCCTCGGCCACGTTTCGAAAGATCTCGTTCCCGAAGGCCACCGCCTGGGCGGTGCCGTCGCCTACTCCGGATGCACCGCCCGCGCCATGGGGCTAACCGTCGGGGTGGTGACTGCGGACGCCGGCGACATCGACCTCAGCCCGCTGGTGGGCCTTCACCTGCACACTCTGCCCTCGCCTGAGACGACGAGTTTCGAGAACGTGTACACGGAGAGCGGCCGTCGCCAGCGCCTGGCGGCCAGGGCCCGGCCTCTCCAACCGACCGACGTGCCCCAGCCCTGGAGCGAGGCTCGTTGCGTCCATCTTGCGCCGATTGCCGACGAACTACCGCTCGACATAGGACGGTCGTTCCCCGCAGCGACCCTTTTCAGCAGCCCCCAGGGATGGTTGCGCCAGTGGGACGCCGATGGCCGGATTCACCTCCATCCCTGGCAACGGCTGCTCCCGGCGCTGAGCGGGTTGCAGGCCGCAGTCCTCGGCTGGGAGGATATTGGGGGAGAAGCGCAGGCGGCCCAGGCACTGGCGGAGGCCATCCCGATCTTGGTCCTGACCTGTGGACCCTTCGGCGCCGACCTGTACCTCGGCGGCAGCCCCGTGCATATCGATGCGCCCCCCGCCCGCCAGGTCGACCCGACCGGCGCCGGCGATGTCTTCGCCGCGGCTTTCTTTGTTGGCCTGCTGCGCGGCGACGACCCGTTGCCGGCGGCACAGCGGGCAGCCGCCATCGCTGCACTGTCGGTGGAGGCTGCCGGGCTGGCCGGCGTCCCTTCCACGGCCCAAATCCTGAGCCTGGAGAGCGGCCTCCGATGACCCGGGTGTACACGCTGGCCAACCAGAAGGGCGGCGTCGGCAAGACCACCACCGCCATCAGCCTGGCGGCCTACCTGGCTCGAGCCGGGCAGCGCGTTTTGCTGGTCGACCTCGACCCTCAGGCCAACGCCACGGCCTGCCTGGGCATCGACTACAGCTCGGTTGAACGCGGCACCTACGACGTCGTGCTCGGCCTGACGACGGCGGCTGAGGTTATGCTGCACAGCCCCGAGATCCAACTGCACCTGCTGCCCTCTTCGCCGGCGCTGGCCGGGGCTCAGATCGAGCTGGTGGATGTCCCGGAACGCGAACGCCGGCTGTCCCAAGCCCTGGCCGGGGTAAGCGATCGCTTCGACTACGTCCTGATCGATTGTCCGCCTTCGCTGGGAATCCTGACGATCAACGGCCTGCTGTGCGCCAGCGGCGGGGTGATCATCCCTGTGCAGTGCGAATACCTGGCGCTGGAGGGCCTGACTCAGTTGATGGAAACTCTGGCCAAGGTGCGAGCCTCGCTGTACCCGCAGCTGGGAATCCGCGGCCTGGTGCTGACGATGTTCGATTCCCGCACCCATCTGTCTTCAGACGTCGTCGAAGAGGTGCGCAAGCATTTTCCAGGGAAGGTCTTCCATACGATCATCCCCCGCAATGTGCGACTGGCGGAGGCGCCCTCTCACGGGCTGCCGATCTCGGCCTACGATCCATCCTCCGTCGGCGGCCAGGCCTACCAAGCGCTAGCGCGGGAACTGCTCCGAGGCGACGGCGTGCGCCTCTCCGCTCGGCAGGGTGCGGGTCCGTCCTCCTCGCGATGATGGCGCCGAGGGCGGACACGGTCCGGCTGCTTGGCGAGGCGACCTTCGGCGCGGTGAAACGTGATCTGACGAAAGAGGCACAGGCATGACACGCAAATACGGGCTTGGCAAGGGTTTGGATGCGCTGATCCCCGGCGGGGAGGTGCAGCGACCCGCACCCTCGGGCGCCCGCCAGATCCCGGTCATAGACATACAGCGCAACCCTCGTCAGCCGCGCAGCCAGTTCGATTCCGTCGAGCTTCAGGAACTGGCGGCCTCGATCCGTCTGCACGGGGTGCTGCAGCCTCTCCTGGTCATGCCACTGCCGCAGGGCGGCTATCAGCTTGTGGCCGGGGAGCGACGCCTGGAGGCCTCGCGCCTGGCCGGGCTGTCCACGGTCCCGGCGGTCGTGCGGACGGTCACCCCGCAGGAACAACTTGAACTAGCGCTGATCGAGAACCTGCAGCGTGCCGATCTGAATCCCCTGGAGGCCGCCGAAGGCTTCCGCCAGCTGGCGCAGGATTTCGGCCTTTCGCACGAGGCGATCGCCGAACGGGTGGGCAAGAGCCGGGCGGCGGTCAGCAACACTCTCCGCTTGCTCAGGCTCCCCCCAGCTTGCCGTCAGGCGCTGATCGACGGTGTGATCAGTGAAGGCCATGCGCGGGCGCTGCTGGCCCTACCGACCACGGAAGGCCAGGCGGCGGCGCTGGAGACGATCCACAAGCGCAATCTGAACGTCCGCCAGACCGAGGAGCTCGTCCAGCGGCTGCTCGGCCAGCGCAGCCGGCATCCGAAGGCCAGCCGGCGTACGCCGGAGGAAGAGGCGCTCGAAGAGCAATTGATGCAGGCGCTGGGCACGCGGGTCAACCTGCGCCTGGGCCGCAAGGGCGGCAGCCTGGTGATCCACTTCTACTCCGACGAGGAACTCGAGGCGCTGATCGACCGCATTACCGGTTCAGGGCGCGGCTAGCATGCGCTACCTGGTAATCGGCAGCGGCGCAGTGGGCGGCTACCTCGGCGGACGGCTGGCGCTCTCGGGCCAGCCGGTTCTGTTTCTGGCGCGGCCGCCTCAAGCCGAGGCCCTGCGCCGCTCCGGGCTGACGCTGGTCGAAGGCGGCCAGGCTGCCCGGCTGGCCGAGATGAAGCTCGAGTCGGATCTCTCGTCCGCGTGCTCCGCGTTCGATCCGCAGGTGATCCTGATCGCGGTCAAGGCGTACGCGCTGGAGGCGGTGATTGAGAGTTTGCACCGCCTGCCCGCTCCCATTCCCCCGCTGGTGTGCTTGCTGAACGGCATCGGCAATGAGCAGCGTCTGTCGGAGGCCTTCGGCGCCGGCCAGGTGATCGCGGCCGCGCTGACAACGGCGGTGCAAGTGCCTTCGCCCGGGACCGTGCGGGTGGAGAAGTTGCGCGGCCTCGGCCTGCATTCGGGCCACAGCCTGGCGCCTGAGCTGCTCGCCGAGCTGGCTGCCGCCGGAGTCAACCCGCGCTTGGTTGCCGATGCCGCCTCCTTGAAATGGTCGAAGCTGCTGACCAATCTGGTGTCGAATGCCACCTCGGCCATCCTGCACTGGACCCCGGCGCAGGTGTACGCCCATCCCGGGCTGTACCGGTTGGAAGTCGAGGCGCTGCGGGAGACGGTACGCCTGATGCGTGGCAAGGGGATCCCGGCGGTGAACCTGCCTGGCGTTCCGACAGCCTGGTTCGCCCGGCTGGTGGGCTGGCCCCCTGGCCTGTCCCGTCCGATCCTATTGCGGGCCGTCACCTCCGGTCGGGGAGACAAGCTCCCCTCACTTGTCTACGATCTGGAGCGGCGCCGCAGCGAGGTCGAGTGGTTGAACGGCGCCGTGGCCCAGCACGCACAGGCGTCGGGCATGGCTGCCCCGGCCAACCGCCTGTTGTGTAATCTGCTGCTGGCGTTGGTCGGCGGCGCCGAGGACCCGCAGGCGTATCGCGGCCAACCGCAGCGATTGCTGGCGCGCGCCGCCGCCGCCGGCGTCCCCGGCGTTACAGGGTATAATCCCGCCGGCTAGGCCCCGGGGCGCCGGCAACCGGAAGGATGTGGCTGCGGCGCCGCGTCTCACCAGGAGGCACGCAGTGAAGCGGTTTGAGGGGAAGGTAGCGGTCGTGACGGGCGGCTCGCGCGGCATTGGCCGGGCCTGTGCCCTGGAGCTGGGGACCGGGGGCGCCCGGGTGGTCGTCAACTACCATCAGAACGCCGCCGCCGCAGAGGAAGTGGTCACCGCCATCACCGCAAGCGGCGGCGAGGCCGTCGCCCGCCAGGCCGATGTCAGCTTGTTCGCCGAAGCGGAAGCCCTGGTCAAGTTCGCCATCGAAACCTACGGTGACCTGCACATCCTGGTCAACAACGCCGGCATCACGCGCGACGGGCTGATCATGACGATGAGCGAGGCCGATTGGGACATCGTCCAGTCCACGAACCTGAAATCGGCCTTCAACTGCTCACGCGCCGCCGTGCGGCACATGCTGCGCCGGCGGTACGGACGAATCATCAATATCACTTCCGTCGCCGGACAGATGGGCAACGCCGGCCAGACCAACTACTCCGCCTCCAAAGCTGGCCAGATCGGGTTCACCAAAGCCCTGGCCCGCGAGGTCGCCGGCCGGAGTATCACCGTCAACGGCATCGCCGCCGGCTACATCGAGACCGACATCTGGTCGACCGTTCCGGAAGCGGCGAAGCAGACGGCGCTCAGCATAATCCCGCTGGGCCGGGCGGGCACAGCCGACGAGATCGCCAGAGCTGTGGCTTTCCTGGCATCCGACGACGCCGCCTACATCACCGGGCATATCCTGTCCGTCGACGGCGGGATGGCGATGTTCTAGGGGCCGGCCGGTGCCCGCCCCAAGGAGAGGACTCCGATGGCCGATAGCATGCAGCCCAGCAGCGATGAACCGGTCGGCACAACAACCATCGCCCCGGGCGTCCTGTTCACCATCGCCCGCCTGACGGCGCTAGGCGTCCCGGGCGTGGTGGCCCTGGCGCCGGTCCCGGGCGTGGGCCGGGTGATGCGACGCGGGGGAAACGTCGGCGCCCTGCTGGAGGTCCGCGACCAACGGGTCTCGGTCGAACTGCATTTGATCCTGGCAGCCAACACCAGCGTACGTTCCGTGTGCCGGGCGGTGCAGGCCGAGGTCGCCGAGGCCATCGAGCGCATGGTCGGGATGCCGGTCGAGCGGGTGGACGTGCATGTCCAGGACATCGACTTCAGCACCCCGCCCTCATAGATCCAGGCCATGAAACGCGAACGCAGGAAGGCGCGCACGCTGGCGCTGCAGACACTGTATGAGGTCGACAGCGTCGGGCACGCCGCCGAAGCCGTGATCGCCAGGCACATCGACGAAAACAGCGCCCTCGGGGACGAGGGCGTTGCCTTCTTCCGCCAACTGGTCCTCGGGACTCTGCAGCTGTCGGGCGCCCTCGACCGGCTGATCGCCGAGTCGGCGCCGGAGTGGCCGGTGAACGAGCTGGCCGTGATCGAGCGCAACATCCTGCGGCTGGCGATCTGGGAATTCGCGGTCTCCGGGCAAACCCCGCTGAAAGTCGCCATCAACGAGGCGGTCGAGCTGGCCAAGCTCTTTGGCTCGGACAGTGCGCCGCGCTTCGTCAACGGGGTTCTGGGGACCCTGGCCGATCGCGAAGACGAGATCCGGCGGCAGGTCAGTCTGTTGGTGCAGGACTAGGAATGGACGTCCTGGGGATCGGCCCGCTCGAGCTGATGTTCGTGCTCCTGATCGCACTGATCATCATCGGCCCGAAAGACATGACCAAGACCGCCCGCTCGGCCGGGCGCTTCCTCAACCGGATGTACCGCTCCGAGACCTGGCGGGCGCTGACCGAGGCCTCGCGCACGATTCAGACTCTCCCCAACCGGCTGGCGCGCGAGGCGCAGATCGAGGAGCTCGAGGCGCTACGCAAGGACCTGGACGGCACAGCCGCCTCGGCCAAGCCAGACGCGGCGCAGAATCCGGCCTTGAAGCCCTGGATCACCCCCTACGATGGGCCTGATCAGTTCAAGACCATCGCCCCGCCCCGGCCAGAGGAGGCCACGCCAAAGACCAGCTCATCCGCCCGCTCTACCGCCAAGCCGGGTTCAGCGGCCAAGAAACCGGCCGGAAAGAAGCCTCCGGCGAGCAAGAAGCCCGCGGCCGCCAGCCAGAAGTCGGCGGCGACCAAGAGCGCCTCCGGCGGGAAGCCTGCCAAAGGCGCCGGCAACCAGGCTGGGTCAGGCACCGCCGGGCGCGCCAAGAGCCGGGTGCCGAAGAAATCCCGCGCCCGCAAGTCCGGTTCGACCGGGCGAAAGACAGCCTCCCGGAGCGGTCGCTAGGCATGCGGCGGGTGGGCGCCATCCTCAAGGGACTGATCCTGGCCCCGATCCGGGCGCTCCTCTTCCCGTTCCAGCGGTTCAACCGCTGGTTGTCACAGGAACCGGAAGAGACCGCCGCCGCCGAGGCAATCGGTCGAGCCTTTAGCCAGCCTGGCCTGCTGGTCGAACACCTGGCGGCGCTGCGCGGCCATCTGATCCGCTCGGCGGCTGTGTTCATGCTCGCCACCATCGCCGCTTTCGCCTTCGCGGCCTCGGTGGTGGATTGGATGGCGAAGCCAATCGGCGGGATCGGAGCCCTGCAGGCGATCGAAGTGACCGAGTCGGTTAGCGCCTTCATGCGCGTCTCGCTGATGTGCGGGGCGGTCATCGCCTTACCCTACATCGGGTTCGAGCTGTTCGCCTTCATCAATCCGGGACTGACCAAGCGGGAACGTACGGTTGTCCTGATCTCGGTGCCGCTCTCGCTCCTGCTGCTGCTGACCGGGATGGCCTTCGCCTACTACGTCATGCTGCCGGTGGCCCTGCCTTTCCTGCTCAACTTCATGGGCATCACCACCATCCCGCGTCCGTCTAACTACATCCGTTTCGTCACCGGCACGATGTTCTGGATGGGCGTCACCTTCCAGACCCCGCTGGTGGTGTACATTCTGGCGATGATCGGCTTGGTGACCGCCGGGGCGCTGCGGCGAAGCTGGCGCTATGCCATCGTCGGTATTGCCGTGCTAGCCGCAGCCATCACCCCAACCGTCGATCCAGTCAACATGGGCCTGGTGATGGGGCCGATGATCGTGCTGTTCTTCCTCAGCATCGGCATGGCGTCGCTGGCCGAGCGCTCCCGGCGCCGCCGCCAGGCTCGCCCCGAGGCCCCCTGATCTGACCCCCTTCGGCGCCGGACTCGCCGGACTTCCTGTCGCCCCGCAGCCATGATTTTCCCGGGTCCCAAGGCCTCGCGGCGCGACCTCTACCCGGGGCCAGCGACCCTCCACCTGAGGATCGGCTTCGACGCTTCCGCCGAGAAAGTGTGCCACCGAGGATCTCTGCGGTTGAATGGCGTCCCGTCAGGGCGCATAGAATCGCGCCTGCGCTTCTCGGCGCAGGCGGTGACCGCTGGCCGGAACGGCGCTGCGTGAGGGCAGCGGGAGCGGGACCGCGGGACTAGCTCTGGCGCAGGGCTGCGATCCAGCAGCCGGCGAAGGCCACGGCCGCCATGGCGACGAAGGAGGTCGAGATGGCCTGGAACCAGGCGGCGTCGGCCACGGCAGCCCCGGCGGTCGTGGCCAGCGAGGCGAAGATTGCCCCGGCGGCGCCGACACCGATCACCATGCCGGTGTTGCGGGCTGTGGCCAGGATGCCGGCGGCGATTCCTTGCCTAGCTCGCGGCGCAGCGCCCATCAGAGCGCTGCTGTTGGGGGAAATGAAGATGCCGGTCCCCAGCCCAACGACCCCCAGCGAGATCGCGATCTGGCCAAATCCCGTGTCGGGCTGCAGCGCGCCCAGCATCAGCAGGCCGGCGGCCATGATGCCCATCCCCAGGCTGCTCAGCAGGCGTGAACCGATACGGTCTGAGAGGGCGCCGCTGGCCGGGGCCGAGAGCGCCATCACCACCGGGTAGGCTGTCAGCACCACGCCGGCCTGGGCTGGGCTTAACCCGCGCCCCTGGATCAAGTAGAACGGCATCAGGAAGACGACGCTGAAAAGGCAGACGTAGTTCAGCACGGCGCTGATCGTGGCGACCGAGAACGTGCGGCTGTTGAACAAGGTCAGATCCAGCATCGGGCTTGGCGCCCGCCGCTCCACATACAGGAAGGCTCCGAGCAGCGCCGCCGAACCCAGGAGGAGCAAGAGCACGTTGGATGAAAGCCAGCCCCAGGCGGGCCCAACGCTCAAGCCGTACAGCAACACGATCAGCCCGGCCGTGAACAGCGCCGCGCCCGGAAGATCAAACCCTTCTCCGGCAGCCGGCCGTGGCTCATTGGGGATGAAGCGAAATCCAAGGAAGAGTGCCAGCAAACCGACCGGGATGTTGACGTAGAACACCGAGCGCCAGCCGAAGGCCGCCGCCAACCAGCCACCGAGAGAAGGCCCGACCGTCAGCCCGAGGTAGGTCATCATGGACTGGATGCCGAGGGCTCTCCCGCGCTGCTCCGCAGGGAAGCCTCTCGTCAGGATGGCCGGCGAATTGGCGGCCAGCATGGCGGCTCCCAGCCCCTGGACGGCGCGAGCGCCGATCAGAAACCCGGGGCTGGCCGCCCGGCCGGAGAGCAGCGAGCCGAGCAGAAACAGGCCGAACCCGCTCAGGTAGACCGGCTTGTTGCCGCGCAAGTCCCCCAGGCGCCCGAAGGTGAGCAGCAGGGCGCCGACGGTCAGCAGGTAGATCGTCACCACCCATTCGATGGCTGTGATCCCGGCGTTGAACTCATGGCGCACGATCGGCAGGATGGTGTTGACGATGCTGCCGTCCAGGGCCGACATGAAGGTGCCGACGCCAACGGCCAGCAGAATCGCCCACTTCCCGCCGGCCCCGATCGAGGACTTCGCCTTCGAGGAGGCAGCGTCGATCCGGGGCGCTGTCACAAGCGTGGGCCGCCGAGGAGCAGGTCCCTCGTTTCACGCAGCCGCCCGCCCCGAGACCTGGCAGGCGGCCGGGCCCGGCGAGGGGCGAGCCGGCTGCCGGGCGGCAGCCTCACACGATCACCCCGAAACGGATCAGCAGATACAGCCCGTGACCCACGACCGTCAGGGCAGGCACAATCGTCAAGGCGTAGGCGATCCATGGCGAGTCGATCTGCAGTTCCCCGGCCGGCCCGATGCGCGGCGACCCGGGCAGGGAGTCGAGCATCACGGCATATTCTGGATTGGATGGATCGTACAGCACCA
>JALHUE010000185.1 GCA_022866145.1 Anaerolineales bacterium
CAACCACCAGGCGTCCGTCGGGCAGTCCTTCCGGCTCCAGGTAGCGACCGGCGCCGTAGGTTTCCCTTCCGGCAAGGCCGTCGGCAAACGGCAGGAAGTAGCCGTAGGCATTGCGATAGACCGTCAGTGACGCCGGCTGTCGCTCGACGTCGAAGCGAATCCTGCCCCAGCGCTCGTACGCCTGAATGTCTCCGGTTGTGGTCAGCATCCGAACGTCCTCTGGCACGGGGAACTGCTCCAGGGCGACCTCCAGCGCCAGCGATGGATTCTCCGGGAAGTATTGCAGTCCGGAGAAGGTCTCCTTCTGCTCTGCAGTCAATGGACTGTCGGGGCTGGTCCGGAAGAAGGCGTCTTTCTCGCGGCGAAAATCATCCAGCTGGCTCATCGCAGCCTCCGGCGCCAAGGATAGCAGGGGAGGCGCGGCCTGCGAAGGGCGGAAAGGGGATTCTTCCTCGCTTGACCATTGGCTGTCCGCGGCTGGCTGGCGGCCCCGGCGAAGGGGATGTTCGGGTGGAGGTGTCGCCCCCGGCGCCCGGCGCAGGGTTCGACAGGGGCAACCGCGGGCGAGCCAGCGCTTCAGGGGAGCGGGTCGGGTGGCGAGGGGGAGTGGCCTCCGAAGCGGAGCTCGAGGGATTCGTAAGCCTCGAGCGCCTGGAAGAATTGTTCCCGGGCGAAGTCCGGCCAGTACACGTCACAGGCGTAGAACCCGGCAAACGCGGCCGGCCACAGCCGGAAGTTCGACAGGCGCATCTCACCCCCGCTGCGAACGACCAGGTCGAGGCCTGGCTGCCCGGCGGTAAACAGGTAGGCGGTCACTGGCGGCAGTCCGATGCACGGCTCGCTCGATCCGATGGTGGGTCGATGGGGGCAGCGGGTCGAGGCTGCCCAAGTGCCGCAGCCGCACACCGTTCCGGTCTAGATCATCCAGCTCGCGGTCGAGGGTGTGGTCGGTCAGCCCGGGCAATCCCTGCACCTCCTCCTTCGGGCGGTTGCAGCAAGGCATACAGCCTCAGGGAGCCGATGCCGGCCTCAACGCGGACGCAAATGACGCCGCGCGCGTTTTCGACTCCGGCAAGCTGTCCGGCCGGGCGGGGTAGCCCGCCAGCGATTGCCCAGCGCCCGGTACCGTGCATTGGGATCCCGATATGCCTTGCCCGAGGGCGAAGGAGGGGTGACGACGCCTGACCCCCGTCCGGCGAGATGTCCATCATTCATTGCCACCGGATCGCGCCTGTCGCCCGTCTGACCTGGGCTGACCGGGGAGGGAAGCGGCCGAGGCTGGATAGCCCTGCCGACGGCCCGGGCTTGCGATCTGCCAGGACAGTACGGCCAGCGGAAGCGACATCAGGGCAATCGCTGCCAGGAACGGGGGCCACAGGAATCGCTGAGGCAGAACGTCCAGCACCGCCTGGGTGCCAAGAGGTGCCGCTCGCAGGGCATCCCAGGTGAAAACGCCGACCGCCAGCAGGGCGCCGAAGGCGGCGCCGATCCAGACCGCGACTCGCACGCCCGGACGGCTGCCGTCAGAACGGGTGAGGGTGAGCAGCGTGCCCAGGGAGATCATCAGAATGGAGATCAGGACCGGGGCGAGCACCGGGCCCCACCACGGCAGCGGCAACAGGAACAGGATGTCCCAGTCGAGCAGGGAGGCCGGCCACCCGCCCATCCAGCGCAGGAAGACATAGTAGCTGATGTCCCACAGGCCGAAGGCAATCAGGCAATACCCAAAGCGCGTAGCACGCGTGCCCCCGGCCAGCCCGCCCACGGCAAGCAGCATCACCAGCGTAGCCGCCTCGCGCACGAGTTCGATCGACCCGATCGAGGGGATCACTTGTAGCGGCTCGGCCTGATAGGGTTGGACGCGCCCGCTGTGAAGGCGCAGGTACATCACCGCGGCCGCCTCCACCCAGGCCATGGCCACGGCAAAGAGTGCAACCAGCAGCCACGGCCGAATCGTGCGCACCACTCCTCCTGAGCGAAGGCGGGAGGCCGCCAACGCTGCGACCATGTTCCCTGGGCGAGACTCTCAGGAGCTATCGCAGGACTATCAGCCGCAAGGCCGGAAGGCGAGGGGACAGGGTGCAATGGGCGAGGGCCCGGAGTGGGCCTAGACGAGCATGGGCTCGCCGGGCTCGGGAGGCGATCGGTCTGCCCGGCGGCAAAGATCAGGCGCGAGGCTTGGCGCCTTTGATCACCAGCCCCTGTCGCAGCGAGGCAAGCCGCGCCGTTCCCAGACCGGTCCGTCGGGGGTGTCGCGGATCTCGATCCCCAGCGCGGCCAGGCCATCGCGCACGCTATCGGAGGCCGACCATTGCTTGGCCTCCCGCAGCTGCTCCCGGGCCGCGACCAGCAGGTCGATCAGCCGTGAGGGATCTTCCGCCGGGAGGGACATTTGCTCGGCCCGCTCGGCTGCCATCAGCAGGACCGAGGCCTGCTCGCGATCCGCCACTCCCGCCAGGGTCCGCAGTCCGGCCGCCAGATCCGCGGAGGCGACCTGGGAGGCAGCCTGCACCGCGGCCGGCGGCTGATCACTGGCTGCGGGCTGGGCTTCAGGGCAGGCTGAGACGGCCGAGGGGCTCGGCGGAAGGACGGCGGTCAAACTGCGAATCGGAAAGACGCTGCCGGCGGCGTGCTCGATTTCGGCATCCCCTCGAATCAGCGTGACGCCTCCCCGTCCACGCACTTCGGCCTGGCCGGCATCCAAATCCAGGATGCAGGCCGTGTGCTCGTCCAGGCCAAAGACGTGGGTCTCAGGGGGAAGCATGTGTTGCAGCCGGGCGAATCGTTCCATGCCCATGAAGCAGGCCCGCGTGTCATGGGTTCCGCCTTCGGCGTTGTTCCAGTGGGGGATGATCGCCAGGTCTAACCCGAAGACGCCGAGCAGGTCGAGCCCGGGGATCCAGTGCAGCGGCTCACCGACCTTGTAGATCTCGTAGACCGGCAGTGCGTGCCGGCTCAGGGCGATGGCAGCCGACGAAGCCAAGACCAGGGTGGCGCCGGCGAGCCAGCGTTCGACGAGGGCGGCATAGACCGGTGACCCTCGCCAGTGGCGGATGGCATACGACGGGCTGCCGGGGCCGGCCACCAGGTAGTCGGCCTGGCGAACGACCTCCAGTGCGGCGCCGACGATCGCCGCCGGCTCGTCGGCGCTACGGAAGGAAACAATGCGCAGCTCCATGCCCAGGCGCCGGGTGAAGTAGTCGGAGAAGCGCTGATGGATCGTCGCCAGGCCGAGCTCGAAGCCGGCAGGGGTGTCAAGAAACGCCGGCACCGCCCCGGGACCGAGATCCTTCAGCAGTTGCCGGTGCAGATTGACCATCCCCGGCGCCACTTCGCCGGAGCCGATGAGGACCAGCTTCCCGGTCACAATCCCTCCGCGGTGCTGCGAGTATACCGTAGCCGTCCCGTCGGCCCCGGTGCTGACACCGGTCTAACCGCCCGTTAACCTTCCTCTAGCGGCCGGGGGCGTAGGATAATTCGAGACTGTGTGAGAGGTGCTCCATGTCGAAGATCATTGGGATCGATCTAGGTACGACCAACAGCGCGGTGGCGGTGATGGAGGGCGGCGAGCCCACGGTGATCACGACCGCGGAAGGCGGGCGGCTGTGCCCGTCGGTGGTGGCGTTCACCAAGAGCGGCGAACGCCTGGTGGGTCAGACGGCCAAGCGTCAGGCCGTGGTCAACTCGGAGAACACCGTGTATTCGATCAAGCGTTTCATGGGCCGGCGCTTCGACGAGGTCGAGCAGGAGCGCGGCATGGTGTCCTACGAGGTGGTGGCAGGGCCGAGCGGCGACGCTCGGGTCAACATCGCCATCGGCGGCAGGCAGTACAGCCCGCAGGAGATCTCGGCCATGGTGCTGGGCAAGCTGAAGGCGGATGCCGAGGCCTACCTGGGCGAGCCTGTGACCAAGGCGGTCATCACCGTCCCGGCGTACTTCAACGACTCGCAGCGCCAGGCGACCAAGGATGCTGGCAAGATCGCCGGCCTGGAGGTCATGCGCATCATCAACGAGCCGACGGCGGCCGCCCTCGCCTATGGCATGGACAAAAAGGAGAATGAGACCATCCTAGTGTTCGACCTGGGCGGGGGCACCTTCGACGTCAGCCTGCTGGAGGTCGGAGATGGCGTGGTCGAGGTCAAGGCAACCAATGGCGACACCCACCTCGGCGGGGATGATTGGGACCAAGCAATCCTGACCTGGGTTGCCGAGGAATTCAAGCGCCAGCAGGGTATCGACCTGCGCGGCGACCGCCAGGCGCTGCAACGGCTGCGCGAGGCGGCCGAGAAAGCCAAGATCGAGCTGTCCACGGTTTCGGAGACCGAGATCAACCTGCCGTTCATTACGGCCGACGCCAGCGGGCCCAAGCACCTGCAGATGAAGCTAACCCGGGCCAAGTTCGAACAGTTGACGGAAAGTCTGCTGCAGCGGGTGCGTCTCCCCTTCGACGCTGTGCTGCGCGACGGAGGCGTGAAGACCGGTCAGATCCACGAAGTGGTCCTGGTCGGCGGCGCAACCCGCATGCCCATGGTTCAGGACCTGGTGCGCTCGCTGAGCGGCAAGGAGCCGCACAAGGGCGTCAATCCGGACGAGGTGGTGGCCGTCGGCGCCGCCATCCAGGGGGGTGTGCTGGCGGGCGATGTCAAGGATGTGCTGCTGCTGGATGTCACCCCGCTGTCGCTCGGCGTGGAAACGCTGGGCAACGTGATGACCCGGCTGATCGAGCGCAACACCACCATCCCGGTCAAGAAGTCGGAAGTCTTCTCAACCGCCGAGAACAATCAAACGGCGGTGGATATTCATGTACTCCAGGGCGAACGGCCGATGGCGACCGACAACATGACCCTCGGTCGGTTCCGCCTGGAAGGGATCCCACCGGCGCCTCGAGGCGTCCCGCAAATCGAAGTCACGTTTGACATCGACGCCAACGGCATCATCAATGTCGCCGCCAAGGACCGGGCCACCGGGCGCGAGCAAAGGGTGACAATCACCGCCTCGACCAACCTGAGCAAGAATGACGTCGAGCGCATGGTGCAGGAGGCCAAGCGCAACGAGGCTGCCGACCGCAAGTTCCGCGAGCTAGCTGAGGCCCGCAACAACGGCGACGGCCTGGCCTACCAGGCGGAGAAAGCACTGGGCGATATGGGCGACAAGGTGCCTGCAAGCGATCGACAACGCATCGAGCAGACGATCACCGATCTGCGCTCGGCGTTGAAGGGTGACGACCTAGCGCAGATCAAGAGCCTGACCGAACAGCTGCAGCAGGCGTCGTATGCCCTCAGCCAGCAGATGTACGCCCAGCAGCCGCCGCAGCCTGAAACGCCGAGCGCCGGCAACGGCGGACCGGCCGGCGAGGATGTGGTCGA
>JALHUE010000186.1 GCA_022866145.1 Anaerolineales bacterium
CGGTACACCCGCCTCCCCTGGCTCTGCAGCTGGGCGATTTCCTCCTCCAAGACCGATTCCGGATCAAGCGCCTCTGTCCACCGCACTCGCGCCCCGAGCAGGCGATCCAGGAGCAGGTTCCCGGTCTCCGTCGGGGCCGGTGGACCCTGTAACACCAGCACGCAATCCAGGCCGCAGCGAGCGGCTGCGGCTGCCGTCTGGCGGCAGTGATTGGACTGGACCGCGCCCCGGGTGACGAGCACCTCCGCCCCCTGCGTCACTGCATCCGCCAGGAGGTAGGCCAGCTTGCGGGTCTTGTTGCCGCCGAAGGCCAGCCCGGTCAGATCGTCGCGCTTGATGAACACTTGCGGCCCGCCCAAATGCCGGCTGAGCCGCTCCAGCGGGTGCATTGGCGTGGGCAGCACGGCCAAAGGCAGGCTGGGCAAGTCAATGTGCATTGTCTGACCTCCGCTATCCTCGTGCACCGATCTCGCCCTCGGGCAGCCTATCCCAGACTGCGCTCGGTGGCAGAAAACCCCCGACGGCGCATCACCCCTAGGGCCAGTGGCGCGACGACATGATACAGCCAATACAGCCCCGGGCGGCGGCTGGTGTCGAGAGAGCCCAAACTGCATTGCAGCCGGGCGCCGAAGCCCTGCTTGAAGCGGTAGACGCCCCACATCGGGTCCGAGGGATCGAGGCGGTCGGGCGCGCCCCAGAAGTCATACTGTCGGAGCCCGTGGCGCTTGGCCCAACGGATGGCTTCCCACTGCAGCAGGTGATTCGGCATCTTCTCGCGATGCTTGTGGGTCGACATCCCATACAGGTACCAGGCCATGTCGCCGAAGGTGAACAGCACCAGCCCGGCAACGGGGTTGTCATCGACTTCGGCCAGGAAGAGCTGGGCCCGCTCCGCTTGCTGAAAGCCCTCCCAAAGGCTCCGGTAGTACTCCCGCTCGCGAATGACGAACCGATCACGCAGCGAGGTCTCGGCATACATTGGATAGAGCAAGTCGGCATCGCCGGAAGTGCCGAGCCGAATGATGACCCCGTGCCGGGCCGCCAGGCGGAGGTTGTAGCGGGTCTTGGGGTGCATGGCGGCCAAGAGCTCCGCCTCGTCGGCCTGCAGGTCAAGCACAAAGGTGTTGCGAAACTGCACCTGCGTCCGACCGGCCGTCCAACCTTCGGCGGCGAGATCGCGCTGGAGGTCGATTGTGGCCTGGGGCGGCGCCGGGTCATCCGGGCAGGCCGTCGGGATCTCCGGGTCGATGCGAACAAAGATCGCCCCGCTTTCCGATGCCAGTCCGGCCAGATCGTGGAGCACGATTTGTCGCAGGGCCGAATCCGCCCAATCGAGCAGCGGGCCGCGCGGGCAGTACAGCATCCGCAGCGGCGAGAAGCGGCGGGACCTGCGCTCCAAGACCTGGGCGGCGGCGCGGAAGGTGCCGTCGGGCTGGCGCCAGGCCAGCCGGCGCGGCTGCCAGCCGTAGCCGGCCTTGAACTCGCCCCACTCCCAACTCTGCAGAACATGGCTGCCCGGCAGAGCTGCGACGCCGGCATTCCAGAGACGGCGATCCTCAACGATGGCGGCGGCGAGGGTCATCCTTCCATGCGCCTCCAGCGGGCCAGGAGCCGATAGGCCTGATAGGGAGCCGGGCGGTAGACGCGATCCCAGGCGCCGATCCCGCGCTTCAGCTCCCCTCCGAAACCGCGCTTGAAGCGATACA
>JALHUE010000187.1 GCA_022866145.1 Anaerolineales bacterium
ATACTCATGAAGTGCCTCGCTTTCAGTACGTCATCTCGCCGCTGACAAATGCCGCGGAACGTGGATCTTCCGGCGACGAGAAGAAGGCCTCGCTTGGCTGCACTTCGACCAGCTCCCCGCCCAGCAGGAAGCCCACGCGGTCAGCCAGCCGCCGCGCCTGATGGATGTTGTGGGTCACCAGGACGATCGTGCAGTCGGCGGTCGACTTGATGTTCTGGATTATAGCCTCGATCTGCTCAACGCTCGCTGGATCGAGATGGGCGGTGGGCTCGTCCAGGAGCAGGACCCGCGGCCGCAACGCCAGCGCCCGTGCCAGCGCCACACGCTGCGCCTCGCCGCCCGACAACCGGCGGGCATTCTGACTCGCCACCGCCCGCAGTCCCACTCTCTCAATCAGTTCTTCAACCACCGGTTCTGGGTTCTCGCCCCTCAGGCGCAGACCGTAGGCGATGTTCTCGCGCACGGTGTGGTTCAACAGCACCGGCCGCTGGAAGACCATCGTCACCTGCCGACGTAGATCCAGCGGCGCAGGATAGGCCAGTCTGGCCGAACGGTATCGGATCTCGCCGGCGTCCCAAGGTTCCAGCATCGCCAGGATGCGCAGCAGGGTAGATTTCCCGGCGCCGTTCGGGCCGACGAAACCCAGAACCTGCCGCTCATCAACCTCCAGATCGGATAGGCTAAGGATCCGCCGTCCGCCCAGGTCGCGGCGCAGGTCCCGGATCTGGTACACCGGTACCGGACTCACCGCGGCCACCAATGCCTGCCGCCCTGAATGCGCACGATGATGACATTCGCCGCCAGGGCCAGCGCCAGCAGGATCCCTCCCAGCACCAGCGCCAGACCGAAGTTGCCGCGCCGCGTTTCGAGGACGACAGCCGTGCTCAGGACGCGTGTCTGCCCGGCGATGTTGCCCCCGACCAGCATCGCCGCGCCCACCTCGGAGATGATTGCGCCGAATCCGGCGGCAACGGCGGCCACCACCCCGATTCGGGCTTCGTGCAGCATTGCCAGAACCTCCTGTCGCGGGGTTGCACCTAGCGAGCGCACTTGCAGCCGGAACTCCGGGTCGAGACTGGCGATGGAGGTGGATGTCAGCCCGGCAACCAAGGGGAACGCCAGAATCACCTGCGCCACGACCATGGCCGGTGGGGTGAACAGCCAGCCCAGGCTCCCCAGCGGGCCGCTCCTCGACAGCAGCAGATACACCAGCAGTCCGATCACGACCGGAGGAAAGCCCATGCCGGTGTACACCACCGCCAGCACAGCCTCCCGGCCTTTCAGCCTCGTCAGCGCTAGGCCGGCGCCTGCCGGGATGCCCGTCAGACACGCGATCAGCAGCGCCGCTCCGGTGACCTCTAGCGTCAGCAGGACAATCTCCAGCAATCCCTCCTGGCCGCTAAGCATGCCGACCACCCCCGACCGATCGGAAGAGCCTCTTCGGAAAGGCGGCCCTGGGCTCAAGGGTGAGCCGCATGCCAGGCCTCCGAGTCTGGGAAGAACAATGGCTGACCGTAGAGATCTACCCCGAAGGCGGCGATCGCAGCCTGCGTCTCCACCGATGTCAACCAGGCCACAAAGCGCTCGGCCGCTTCGGCGTTGACGCCCGGGTGCTTGAGCGGACTGACCGAGATCACCCCGTACGGGTTGCGCAAAGCCGGGTCCGGGTTGTCCTCGATCGATCGGCCGCCGAACAGGATCTTCAGGTCCGGCGAGGCGGCCTGCTGCGCCAGGTACGTCCCGCGGTCAGTCAGGGCATAGGCGCCCTGCTCCTCGGCGAAGACCAGGGTCTCGCCCATCCCCTGCCCCAACGATTGATACCATCCACCGGCGACATCGGGCACGATCCCGCTGGCCTCCCACAGTTCAAGCTCCTTGGCATGAGTTCCCGAATCGTCGCCGCGCGAGGCGAACAACGCCGTGGCCGCGGCGATGCGCTGCAGCGCCTCCGCCGCCGAAAGAGCCTGGCGAATCCCCGCCGGATCCTGCGGCGGACCGACCACCACGAAATCGTTGTACATCACCGCGTGGCGCGCCGTGCCATCTCCGGACGAGACGAAAGCGGCTTCCATGGAGGGCGCATGAACCAGGACCACATCGACATCCCCCTGGGCGGCCAAGGCTAGCGCCTGCCCGGTGCCGACCGCGACCACATCCACCCGTAGGTCGGTGTCGCGCTCGAACTTCGGCAGGAGGGTTTGCAGCAGCCCCGAATCTTCTGTGCTGGTGGTTGACGCCAGCCGCAGCACTTCCGGCTGGCGGGGAACGCAAGCCACAAGGGCGGCAAGCACAAGAACCCAGCCCAGCCCACGCTGATAGCCGTACGGCATGTCGTTGCTCCATGGCCGGATGCGGTACCGACTCGGCCGAAATGGGGTCGCAAATCCGAAGGACGCAGATCATACATCACTTCGATCGAGCCGAATCTCCGATTCCCGGGCGCGCTCAGCGATGATCGGGCTGCGTGGGTCAGGGCTCACCGGGCCGGCGGTTCGCAGTACAACGGGCCGAAATTCCGGTCTCCATGCCCGCCCCCCCAGGCGCACAGCGGCTGTAGGGCATTCCGTTGTCATTGGGAACCCTCGGAGCGCAGTGGTCCCCGGGGTCTGGTGCCAGAACGGCCTCCAGCGCGGGAGACCGCTGTCTCCCTGGCGGCCTTGCTCCCCAATGCGCTCGACCCCCGGACGGAAGCTGGTGGCGGCTTGCCCCGCGCCTCAAGCCTCGCCTTGACAGGCGCGCGCCTTGCTTCGACAATAGGCTCGTGCCCCTCCCTGAAGGTAGCCCTCGGTTCCGGTCCGGTTACGTCGCCGTCGTCGGCCCTCCCAACGCCGGGAAATCGACTCTGGTCAATGCCTGGCTGCAGCAGTCGCTCGCCCCGGTCTCGCCGAGGCCCCAGACGACCATCCGCACTCTCTTGGGGATCCTCACGCTGCCCTCCGCCCAGGTCATCTTCGTCGACACCCCGGGAATCCATCAACCCCTGCATCGGCTGGGCGAGAGCATGGTGAATGCCGCACGGTCCGTGCTGCGCGATGCCGACCTGGCGCTTGTCGTGTTCGACGCCTCCAGATCCCCAGGCGCTGAGGAGACCCTGTGCCTCGAGGCGCTGGCGAATGAGCCGGCTCCGCCGCTGTTCGCCGTCAACAAGATCGACCTGGTTCCTGCACCGGCCCTGCCCGAGCGCCTGATGGCCTACCAGCGCTGGGTCGGCGCCGGATGGGTCTTCCCGGTTTCAGCCCAAGTCGGAACGGGGATACAAGCGCTCCTGGAGAAGATCCTCGAACACCTGCCCGACGGCCCAATGTATTTCGAGGAGGACAGTCTGACGGATTCTTATGAGCGGGATATCGCCGCCGATCTTATCCGGGCTGCCTGCCTTGACTTGCTGCGGGAGGAGGTCCCGTACCAGATCGCCGTCCGAATCGATGCCTACCAGGAACCGGATCCCGATCACGCCCGGATCGAGGCCACATTGCTGACCGAGAAAGAGAGCCACAAGGCGATCGTGATCGGCAAGGGCGGCCAGATGATCAAGCGTATCGGCACGCTCGCCAGGGAGCGGATCCAGCAGATGTCCGGCAGGCAGGTATACCTTGGGCTGCGGGTCAAGACGCTGCCAGGGTGGCGCAGCAATGATCGCCTGTTGTCCGAACTCGGCTACCGGAGCGATCGGAAGTGAACGCCGACGCCGACCGCAAACCCCGGCGCAGACGTACCCGAACCAGCGCCTTCGGCGCTCCCGGCCGAATCAGCCATGACGCCCGCCGTTTCTACGGCTCGCGGCTGTACCCGGCCGGCCTGCCGTCGGCCAGCGCCGGGCAGGAGCAGCCCCTTCCGCCGGCACAGCGAGATCGCCTGCATCTCAAGTCATCGGAGGAGATGAGCGAGCTGCCCGACAATTCGATCCAGCTGATGGTGACTTCACCGCCGTACAATGCCGGGAAGGAATACGACCGGGACCTTTCGCTCGAGGAGTACCTGGCTCTTCTCGAGCGCGTCCTCCGGGAGACATACCGGGTGCTGTCCTCCGGCGGCCGGGCGTGCGTGAATGTGGCCAACCTAGGCCGCAAGCCTTACATCCCCTTGCACACCTACATCGTCCAACTGATGCAGGAGATCGGGTACCACATGCGAGGGGAAATCATCTGGAACAAGGCCTCGAGCGCCGGGCCGAGCACGGCCTGGGGCTCCTGGCGGTCCGCGACCAACCCGGTTTTACGCGATGTGCACGAGTACATCCTGGTGTTCTCCAAGGACACCTTCATGAGAAGCGGGCGCGGCCATCGGAGCACGATTGGCCGTGACGAGTTCCTGGCCTGGACAAAAAGCGTGTGGACGATGCCGGCCGTCTCCGCCCGAAAGGTGGGCCACCCGGCGCCGTTTCCGGAAGAGCTGCCGCGCCGACTGATCGAGCTGTTCACGTTTGTGGGCGACACCGTGCTCGACCCGTTCTGCGGCTCGGGGACGACCTGCCTGGCGGCACGCGCCCTGTCGCGCCACTACGTGGGCTACGAAATCCACCCGGAATACCTGTACCTGGCTCAAGAGCGCCTGGCCCAGCAGGCGTAAGGCGGTGAGGCGATGAGCTACCAGTCCCCCTTCTCGGTGCGTTACGGGTCCGAAGAGATGCGCTTGATCTGGGCGGAGACCACCAAGCGCCGCCTGTGGCGGCGCATCTGGGTGGCCCAGGCTGAGACCCTGGCGGGCGCTGGCCTGGTTGAGGCTGCGGCGCTCGACGAACTCAAGGCGCATGTCAACAGCATCGATTTGGCACAGGCGGCCGAGCTCGAGACCCGCCTGGGTCACGAGCTGGTGGCCGAGTTGCAGACCTACGCCGGTCAGTGCCCCAAGGGCGGACGCTTCCTGCACTGGGGGCTGACCTCGGCCGATGTGCTCGACAACGCCGACGTCCTGTTGCAGCGCACGGCCCTGACCCTGCTGTTGGGCCGGCTGCGCGAAGTCCTGCTGGCCATGGCCGATCGGATCGAAGCGACGGCCGACCTCGTCGTCCTTGGCTATACCCACCTGCAACCGGCGGAGCCGACGACCCTTGGCTACCGCCTGGCGGCGGTGGGGCAGGATCTGCTGGCGCACTTTCAAGCCCTGAGCCGGCAGCGCGCCGACCTGCGCGGTAAGGGCGTCAAGGGTGCCGTCGGAACCGGCGCCCCATTCAGCGACCTGCTCGAGAACACCTCGCTGACCCCGTCCGAGATGGAAGCCCGGATCCTCAGCGCTCTCGGCCTGGAGAGCCATCCGGTGACCGGCCAGACCTACACCCGGCTCCAGGACCTCGAGCTGCTATCCGCCCTCTCGGCCCTGGCGGCAACGCTCCACAAATTCGCCTTCGACATGCGCCTGATGCAGTCGCCTGGCGTGCGCACAGCGAGCGAGCCCTTTGGGGAGGCGCAGGTTGGATCGAGCGCCATGCCGTTCAAACAGAATCCTGTGCAGTCGGAGAAGGTGTGCTCGCTGGCCCGGGTTGTCGCGGCCGCAGTGCAGCCGGCCTGGCACAACGCCGCCAGTACGCTTCTCGAGCGTACCCTTGACGATTCGGCCAACCGCCGCGTCCTGATACCCGAGGCCTTTCTGGCCATGGACGAGATGCTCCTGACCAGCGCCGGCATCCTGCGGGGGATGACCGTGGACGCTGCCGGAGCCCAATCCTGGCTTGCGCAGTTCGGGCCTTTCGCTGCCGTGGAGCGCGTGCTAATCGCCCTGGTGCGTGCCGGGGCCGACCGCCAGGAAATGCATGAGCGGCTGCGCCAGCACAGCCTGGCCGCCTGGCCGCTGGCACAGCAAGGTCACGCCGACGCCCTCCTCAGCCGGCTGGCTGCCGACACCAGCCTGCTGCGCTATCTACAACCGGCGCGGATCGAGCAGCTGCTGGAAGTCCGCACCTACGTCGGATGGGCGCCGGAGCGTGCGCGGCAGACCGCAGCCGCCTTGCGCCGCGCCGCCAGCAGCGGGGAGCCCCGGAGCTGATGCGGCATCTCCGCCCCCACCACGTTGGGTTCATCCTGTTGGCGACCGCCGTGGGTGCCGTCTGCCTGCGGCTGGGTGTGTGGCAGCTGGACCGCCTCTCCGACCGCCGCCTGG
>JALHUE010000188.1 GCA_022866145.1 Anaerolineales bacterium
AGCTCGAGGCCGTTAGGCGGCGATAGGACCCCGGTGTAGAATCCGCGAAATCAGGGGGCGCACTGCTCTCCTCCCCTCCAATTCGGCCTACTTACGGCATGTGGAAATCGTACTCAGCCAGGATTGCCTTAGGGAATTCGAAACGCACCGTCTTGAGCGGGTCGACAACCTGGCAGAACTTGAGCTGGCCGGCCAGGCTCATCAGCATCCCGGCGTCGTTGAGCGGGATGCCGGCAGAGTTCGTCAGGAACTGGGCCATGTTGTGGGTGGCGCCGCTGGCAGACTCGTCCAGGGTGGGAGCGGAAAAAATGGTCGCCACCACCTCCCTGGTCTCCACAAAAGGCGTCGGCAGGCCGGGCAGGTCCACCACGTCCGCCTTGAAGCGCACCGCGCCGGCCGTCTCTGCCCCGCACACCACGATCTCCCCATCACCCATGGCGGCATGCAGGTCGCCCGCGCCGAACAGCGCGCCTTCCACACCCACGGTGAAATACACCCGGTTCCCGGCTGCCACCAGGGTGCAATCCATGTTCCCGCCGTGCGGTCCCGGCGTGCCCGTGGGCACTTCGCCCTCCGCCGGCGCCACACCGATCACGCCGATCATCGGGCGCGCGGGCACGCGCACCTTATCCTTGAAGACCAACTGGCTCCCCTCCAGTTTCAGAATCGAGGTCTCCATCTGCGTGATGACATCGCCTAGGGCGCCCTCGCCCGGGATGGTCACCATGCTAGATCGCTCATCGATCTGGATGTCCAGCAGGTCGATGCGCAGCACGTCCCCGGGTTTGGCGCCCGAGATGTACAGCGGGCCCGTGGCGGGGTTGACGTGCGCCCAGTCCAGCGCATCCACGAGGTCGCTGGTGGTGCGGATCTGCCCCTCGAAGCAGTCGTGCGTCTGCAGCAGCACTTCCTGGCCCTGCTCGATGGTGGCGATGGCTTTCAGCTGCGGGCTGAAGGCGAAGAACACTTTGTCGCGCGAGATCGTCACGGCCATATCTACCTCCAAGAAGATCAGTTTTCATCCGGCAGGCCGGTCATCCCGGCCTCGGCGTTGAGCCTGGCCCACATGGCCCGGTAGGCCGGGTCGCTGAAGCTCAGGTCGCGGCGCTTCTGCAGGCGGGCGATCCAGGCCTCGGTGGCGGCCAGCGCCTCCCGGAAGCAGTGGTGCATGAACTCGGCCTTCTCGCTGGGCGTGCCGCGCTTAACCGTCTCGGCCTGGGCCAGGAAGGCATCCTCCATGGGGTCGAATTCCTGGCGGATCTCGGGCACCAGCGCCTCAAAATCGGCCATGGCGCGCCGGTGGAGCAGCTCGTGCTTCCACCACAGGCAGCGCGGCTCAAAGGTCTCGCTCGGGTAGGGACCCAGATCGGGCAAGTCCATGCCCAGGAAGACCGGCTTGAAGATGGAGACGCAGGTGCCGGAGGTAGCTGTGACCCAGGCCAGCACGCCATGTGCGCCCACATCCGTGACCATGACGCCATCCGCCTGCCACCAGCGGTTCTCCTGCGGCCCGGCATGCATGCAAATGTTGCGGTGCGCCTCGGCGCTGGCGGGGTGATAGCCGGGGCCGTGCTGGCGCATGGTCTGGAAGATGCTCTTGACCGTGATGCGCCCCAGCGCGGACTGCAGGCTGTCATAGGTGATGGCCTGGCGGGCTGGGGAGCCTAAGGAGGGCGGCACTTCGGGCAGGCCGTACCGGCCGGCCCAGTCGGTCGTCGGCGAGCCAGCTCCGTCCGAGCAGGCGTCCCAATCGGCGCGGATGCCCAGCAAGTTGGAGATAGAGGCGACCTTGTCCACTTTCTTGGTCGCCCAGCGCCGACCGGCCGTCTCCAGCACGTAGGCCTCTTCCCTGTCGGCCATGATGTAGGAGCTGTCGAAGTGCGAGTTGCCCTTCAGCTCGGCGCTGCCGCCCTGCCCGTACTGCTCCAGCAGGCCGGTCATGACCTGGATGGCCTCCCGGCAGGTCCGGGCCCGTTCCAGGCCGATGCGCATCAGGTCCGGGCCGATGATGCCGTCCTTCTCTTCGGCCATCTCGGTGGTGAAGACGGCCTCCTCGCCCATCGCCAGGCCGTATTCGTTGACCCCGATCTCGCAGCCGTAATTCCAGAAGGCCTTGGTGAGCAGCAGCTCGTAAGTTTCTTCAGCCTGGGGGATGACCAGGTGGGTCAGGCGCACGGCTTCGCCCCTGGCGTGTTTGCGGCGCGGGATGCGCACGATGGCGTTGGCTTCGTTCACCTCGCAGTCGGCGCTCTTGGCGAAGAGCATCGAATTGCCCTGGGTGAAGGCCGGCAGCGCGACGAATGTGTCGCACATGGGTGTTCCCTATGCTTCCGGTTCGGCCGGCTCGCCAAGCTCGGCCTGGCCTCGGCGGCGCGGCCAGCGCAGTTCGCGGCTGCCCATGATGCCGGTCGGCCTGTAGATCAGAATCAGGATGAGCACAATCGCCAGGACCACCTCGGTGAAGCCGAAGAAGCCCTGCGGGAAGAGCTGCATGATGTTGACCTGGTTCTCGATGCCGCGCAGCACCTCGCGGGCGGCGGTCACCACCAGCGTGCCCACCACGGCGCCCGAGACGCTGTACGGCCCGCCGATGACCAACATGGCCAGCACCACGAACGTCTCGTTCAGGTAGAAGGAATAGGGCGTGAAGGAGGTGATGAAGTGCGCCCACAGCCCCCCGCCGACGCCGGCGATGAAGGCGCTGGCCACGAAGGCCAGCCAGCGCATCACCTCCATGTTGATGCCGATCGAGGCGGCGGCGTAGCGATCGTCGCGGCTGGCGCGCAGGCGCAGCCCGATGCGCGACTCCTTGAAGAAGTAGACGATAAAGATAGTGATCACCGCAAAGATCACGCTTACCCACAATGTGGTGTAGTTGTCCACCCCGAAAAGGGTGCGCGGGCCGTTGGAGACCCGGTCCCAGTGCAGCAGCACCACGTGGATGATGACCAGCAGGGCGAAGGAGGTGATGACGGCGGCCGCATCCGACAGGCGCATCAGCGGGTAACTGATCAGCGCGGCGAACAGGGCCGCCACCAGCCCGCCGATCAGCAGGGAGGGCAGGAAGGGCAGGTGCAGCGGGACCAGGAAAGGATACAGGTCAGAGTTGGTCAGGACCTTAGCCTCGGACGTCATGGAGAACAGCACGGCGGTGTACGCCCCGATGCCCATGAAGCCGATGTGGGCAAAATTCAGGATGCCGGAATTGCCCATGTAGAGCTGCAACCCCAGCACCAGCATGAGGCTGACGAACATGACGGTGACGATGCGGGTCAGCAGGGAGATGCCCGCTAGCTGGGCGAGGACAGCCACGACCAGCACGGCTGCCACCAAGGTCAGCGGGGTGTTGAGCGGTTTGAGGCGGGCGGCCAGGTTCATCCCACGCGCTCCACGGAGGTCTTGCTGCGGATCAGGCCCTCGGGTCGGATGAGCAGGATGATGATGACAAAGGCGAACATGAAGGCTTCACGGAATTCCACCAACCCCGGCGGCAGGAGCACGCCCAGCAGGCTGATGATGGTGGCGTAAACGAATCCGCCCACCACGGCACCGGTCAGGCTGCGCATCCCTCCGATGACGGTGGCGACAAACGCCACCAGCAGGGGTGGTAGGCCAATGGTGGGCGTTACCGAAGCGGAGCGCGCGATCCAGAAGATGGAGACGATGCCGGCCATGATGCCGCTGATGGCGAAGGCGGTGGAGATGACCGTGTTGGCGGGCACGCCCAGCATACGGGTCATGGTGAAGTTGTCGGCGGCGGCGCGCAGGGCGATGCCCAGCACGGTGCGCCGCAGCAGCAGCGTGAGCAGCGCCAGCGTGGCGATGCAGGTGACGATGGTGAGGATATTGCGCCAGGGCACGCTGGTGCCGGCGATCATGACGCTGGTCTGGAAGATCTGCGGCAGGGTCACGGCACGCGCGCGGGGGGAAATGATCAGCAGGGCGCCGTTCTGCAGAATGGTGCTGACGGCGAAGGAGGTGATCAGCATGGCGGTCAACGATTTTTCCCGCACCGGGCGGAAGGCCACCAGCTCGGTCAACAGGCTGGTCACCACGGCAGCCAACACCGCCAGCACGACCACCGCCAGCCAGGGCAGGGGGGTGTAAAAGGTAAGTAGGTACATGGTGTAGCCGCCGACCATGATCAGCTCGCCATAGGCGAAGTTGACCAGACGCAGGATGCCATAGACGATCACCAGCCCCAAGGCCAACATGGCATACAGGCTGCCGAGGCTGAGCGTGTTGGTGATGAATTCCAGGTTGATCAAGGCGGCGCTCTTATTTCTTTACCTGGCGTCCGACGCCCATATAGATGCTTTCGATGTCTGCGCGGCTGCGCAGCTGCTGGGCAGTACCCTGGCTTTCGATCAGGCCAGTATTCATCAGATAGGCCCGGTCGACGATCTCCAGGGTGCGGTCCACGTTCTGCTCGACCAGCAGGATGGTCACGCCGCGCTGGTGCAGGCGGGCGATCAGCTCGAAAATCTGGTCGACCAGGGCGGGGGCCAGGCCCAGGGAGGGCTCGTCCAGCATGAGCAGGCGCGGACTGGACATGAGCGCGCGGGCGATGGCCAGCTGCTGCTGCTCGCCGCCCGAGAGGGTGCCCCCAGGCTGCTGCAGGCGCTCCTTGAGCACCGGGAAGAGGTCGTAGACCTCATCGAGGTTGCGCCGGTACTCGGTTCTTTCGCTGCGGGTGAAAGCACCCAGGCGCAGGTTCTCCTCCACGGTCAGGCTGGGGAAGATGTCGCGCCCTTCGGGCACCAGGGAGATGCCCAGGCGGGCGATCTGCTCGGGAGACTTGCCGACGATGGAACCACCCTCAAAGGCAATACCCCCCTGCCAGGGCCGCAGCACGCCGGCGATGCATCCCAGGGTGGTGGATTTCCCCGCCCCGTTGACGCCCAGCAGAGCCACCAGCTCGCCCTGGCTGACATTGATGGACACGCCGCGCAGGGCGGTGATGGCTCCGTAACGGGCGTGGACGCCATTCAGCTCTAGCATACTCAGCCTCCGGCTGCGGCCTTGCCCAGATAGGCCTGGAGCACAGCCGGGATCTGCCGCACTTCTTGGGGCGTGCCCTCGCCGATGGTCTTGCCGAAGTTCAGCACGTGCAGCCGGTGGCATAGGCCCATGATCAGGCGCATGTCGTGATCGACGATCAACATACCCAGGTTCTTCCGCGCGGGGATCGCTGCCAGCACCTGCAGCAGCTCTTCGCCCTCGTCCTCGTTCAACCCGGCGGCGGGCTCATCCAGGAAGAGGAACTTCGGCTCGGTGGCCAGGGCGCGGGCCACTTCCACGCGGCGCTCGAGGCCGTAGGGCAGCACCCCGGCGCGCATCTCCGCCCAGCGCGAGATGCCGATCTCCTCCAGCACCTGCCCGGCCCGTTTGCGGGCGTCCCGGCGCGAGTGGCCCATGCTGACCGCGGCCACCTCCACGTTTTCGAGCACGGTCAGCTCGCGGAAGAGGCGGATGGTCTGGAAAGTGCGCGCCAGGCCGGCGTGGCCCACCTGATGGGGCTTCTTGTTGGTGATCTCCGCGCCGTCCACAAAGACCTGCCCGCTGGTGGCGGGCAGCAGGCCGGTGACTACATTGATGAGGGTGGTCTTGCCGGAGCCGTTCGGCCCGATCAGGCCAAGGATCTCGCCGCGCCGCAGGATGAAGCTCACGCCGTCCAGGGCGTGCAGGCCGGCAAAGTACTTGGATAACCCCCGGATGGTGAGGGCCTCACGGGAAGGGCCCGCGGCTGAGATGTCAGAGGTCATGGCATAGGGCTATTCAGGGGGGATTCTGTGGAGGCCCTCCGGCCTCCACAGAATCCCCGGGGTCAGTTCACTTTGGGCGGCGGCATGGGCGAAGAACGCCCAAGGCCCGCTTACGGGGCGGGTTGGCTGGTGGGCATCAGCCAGCCGAGGAATGCGGGCACCCCGCCGGTCAGCATGACCATGGCCGCCTGCTTGTGCGTCTCATGGCCATTGGCGGCGGGCTCCCAATCCAGTTCGCCGGTCAGCAGGTCCCAGGTGTTGTCTTCCATCACCTTTGCCATGGCCGCGCCATCGGTGGTGCCGGCCTTCTCCATGGCGCCCGCCAGGATGTTGACCACATCCCAACCGGTGGCAGCCCACATGGCCTCCGGCGGGCCGCCGAACTTGGCTTCATAGGCCGTCAGAAACTCGGCCATCTGCGGCGAGGTGTCGGGCGAGACCCAGGTGTGGGTGGCAAAGACGATGTCGTTGCCGTACTGCGGGCCAAGCGCCTGGAACAGGCCTGGGTCATCATAAGAGTCGCCGCCCAGGATGGGCTGGGTGATGCCGGCTTCGCGCATGGTGCGGATGATCAGGCCCAGGTCCGGCATGTACGAGGAGATGTAGTAGAAATCAGGCTGCTGTGGCTGGGCCTTCATGCGGGCCAGCTGGGCGGAGAAATCGGCCGCGCCCTGCGTGTACTTCTCTTCGTACACGACCGTGCCGCCCTGGTCCTTGAAGGCCTGGACGAAGTACTGGCCGAGGTCCTTGGTGTACTGGATGAAATCGTCGGTGACGACATAGGCTGTATCCCAGCCCTGCTCGCGCGCGTACTGGGCTGCGGCAGCGCCCATGGTGGTGTTCCACATCGACATTGTGAACTGCTTGTCGCCCAGGGCCTCGGAGCCATAGAATGGGGATGAAGCAGCCGGGGAGATGCCCACCAGGCCGGCCTTCTGGGCCTCGCGGCTGGCGGGGCCGCCAAAGTCGAAGTCGCTGGGGGCGATGATGGCATTGGCACCCTGGTCGATGAGCTGCACCGCCGCGTTGCCGGTGGTGACCGGGTCGCTCTTGCAATCCAGGTTGATCAGCACGAGCTGTTTGCCAAGCACCCCACCCTTCTTGTTGATCTCATCCACGGCTAATTGGGCGCCCTTCAGGGCGGGCTCATCCAGGGGCGCCTGGATGCCGGTCAGGCACAGGGCGGCGCCGATCTTGATGGTATCGTCTTCCTTGGCCGCCCCCGCGCAAGCGGAGAGCACCAGGCTGAGAATCAGCAGGATGGCCAGGAAAGTCCAGCGTTGCGATTGTCTCTTCATGTCTTCTTCTCCTTTGTGAATCTGTGGCTGTTCGCCTTCTTCTTCAGAAGGTTAAGCAGCGAACTGGGGTACCGAGAGAAGACGGGCGATCGGGTTTCTGGTGCAAACGGTACGGCGCGCTCAGCAGCGGGAATTTGGTTGAGCAGTGATTCTGCGGAGGATCCCAACGTTGTCAGCCTCACTTGAATTCATGATATGCTATCATATGCGCACGGGCAAGTCAATGAAATGGGGTGAGGGCCGGGCAGTCGCTTTCTTCTTGCGACCGCAGGTTTCTCGCGCAGTGCGAGGCCCCATCCCCCCACGGGCTAGCCCGCCTCTCCCCCGCCCAGCAAGTTGTTGACATAGAACAGCTGTACGATATTGTGGCGCGGTGGACGATCCCTTCGTGATTGCCTCCGCCCACGTCAACTCTGCATGCGTAGTCACGAAGGAGGAACGCAAGCCTAACGCGGCCAGGATACCGAATGTCTGCGATCACTTCAACATCGACTGTTGCTCACTCGAAATACTCATGGACCGAGAGAACTGGTCCTTCTAGATCACATTTCTTCACGCCGCCTAACAACTCGCTGAAGCTGACCCGGCGGGCTGGGCCATAGGGTGAGGCGCCTGGCCCGCCGGCATGCGCGAAAATAGGCGGCAGTCTGCCCGCTTCCGCCGGGCAGCTTAGCTCGAGGCCGTTCGACGTCCGATTCCGGTGGCTTCTTCTCAAGGACGCCTTCGGGGCATTATCCTTCAACC
>JALHUE010000189.1 GCA_022866145.1 Anaerolineales bacterium
CACCTTGATCGTCGTCACCCACAACCACGAGGTCGCCCGCGAGACCCGGCGAGTGATCACGTTGCGCGATGGTAAGATACTGTCCGATGTCGCCGTGCGCTCCGCCTTCGACAGCGACTTGATGGACCTGAAGGCGTCAGCTCTGGGGAGCGCCATCGTGAACAACAAACCCATCCCGCCCGAGCTCGAGGAGTTCGCTCCCAGCCTGCGCCGTCTGCTCGACCGAGTGTGACGCCAGACTACCAGCCGGCGACCAATCCGCCCTCAAGGTGGACCGACGCGAAAGGAACGCTGATGAACAAGAAGTCGCTCACTGCCTCTGCCCTGTTGCTTCTCTTCGCCCTGCTCCTGATGGGGTGCTCGGCGCAGGGCGCCGAGCCCGACCCCGGTGCGGATCTCACGCCTTCACCCGATCTGCCCCCCTCCAACGCCGTCGTCGCCGATGGGCGCGTGATCCCGGTTCGCAGCGCCGAACTCAGCCTGGAGACGGGCGGCGCCGTGAGTGAGATCCTGGCCGCTGAGGGCGACTCGGTGAAGCAGGGTCAGCCGTTGGTGCGCCTGAGCAGCGCCGACCAGCTGACCGCCGCCGTTGCCTCGGCCCAGCTGCAGGAAATCGCGGCCCGCCAGGAGCTCGAGGCCTTGCAGGACAACGCCTCGGTCGCGACGGCGCAGGCCATGCTCGACCTGGCCAATGCCCGGGATGCCCTCAAGGATGCCGAGTACGATTGGCGCGTTCGGCAGGAGGGCAACCGCGCCAGCAAGGAAGTTGTCCTGCTGGCCGAAGCCAACTACCTCCTCGCCGAGAAGGCGCTCGACTCCGCCGAAGGAGGCTACCGCGCGGTTTCCGATCACGACAAGGACGACCCAGATCGCGCTCAGGCGTTGTCCGATTACGTGGCCGCACAGAACCGCCGCAACGACACCAGCAGGAATCTGAATTGGCTCGTCGGGCACCCCTCCGAGATTGACCAGGCGATCCTGGATGCCGAATTGGCCGAGGCCCAGGCCAACGTTCAAGTGGCCGAGAAGGCCTACGAAGACGTGAAGGACGGGGTCGATCCGGACGGTCTGGAGCTGGCACAGGCACGGCTAACCCAGGCCGAGGCGCAGCTGCGGGCAGCGGAATCCGCCTTGGCGCAGGCGGAGCTGCGAGCGCCCTTCGACGGTGTGGTTACCGCCATTGACTTGCGGGAAGGCGAATTCGTCGCCCCCGGAATCCCTGTCGCATGGGTCGCCGATTTTTCGGATTGGCGAGTCGAAACCACTGACCTGGGGGAAATCGATGCCGTCAACGTGCGCCTCGGCGACACCGCCACGGTCACCCTGGATGCCCTGCCCGATGTCGAGCTGGCCGGGACGGTGGAAAGCGTGAGCGGCTTCGGCGAGACGAAGCAAGGCGACATCACCTATAAGGCGGTGCTGCGCCTGGAACCGCCCTACCCCGATCTGCTGTGGAACATGACAGCCTATGTGACCATCCTACCCAATCTGACGGCCTCGCCTTGAGTAAAGACGGACTGGCTAGCCGCGGTGCCCCGGCGATCCACTGCCGGGGCGCTGTCGCCGGCCTTGCTTCCACCCGGCAGCCGGTAGCGAGCGGCATGCGACCCACCGCATGAGCCCCACCCTCGATCCCCACGAACACGTCCGTCGGCTCGAGTTGGAGCATCACACCCGCCTCGATCCCCACCACCGGCATTCCGCGCTTTCCGACGTAATCCTTGGCGGCCAGGACGGCCTGGTGAACGTGCTCGGGGTCATCTTGGGCGTGGCGGCCGCCTCCGGCGACACGCGCATCATCCTCGCCGCCGGCATGGCCGCTACCTTCGCCGAGTCCGTCTCGATGGGCGCCGTGGCCTACACCTCGACCATCGCCGAAAGCGATCTGTATCTGAGTGAACGGGAACGCGAGTACCGGCACATCGATACCGTTCCATACCTGGAACGGTCGGAGATCCGCAAGATCTTCGAGGCCAAGGGTTTCCAGGGCGAACTGCTCGAGCGCATCGTCGAGACGATCACCGACGATCCCCATATCTGGGTCGATCAGATGATGGCCGAGGAACACCAACTGGTGCCTTCCAGTCGCGGCGATGCGCGCCGGGCGGCGCTGATCGTCGGTGTCGCGGCCATCGTCGGGTCGCTGATCCCCATCACGCCTTTCTTCTTCCTCCCCGTCGGCCCGAGCATGATCGTCTCGATCGTGCTGGCGGCTCTCTCCCTGTTCGCCGTCGGTGCCTACAAGGCACGTGTCACCGTCGGCCGGCCCGGCCGGAGCGGGCTGGAGATGGCGGTCATCGGGATCCTCAGTGCTCTTGTGGGGTACGCTGTGGGACTGCTGTTCAAGGCACCAGCAACTCCCTGAACCGGCCAGGGGAAGTCTTCGGTGGGCTGCGGCGAAAGGCTTCGCCCAGAACACCTAACCGCCATCCTCAGAAGGCTGCCATGCGGCACCCGGCCGATGGTAACCGCCTGCTTCCGGTGCTGGGCCCCGTGGGGTGAGAGGGCGGCCGTCCGCAGCCAGCCGCGCCTCGCCGCCCATCGGAAAGCGCCTTCCCCGCAAGCAGAGTGGATGGCGCCAGAAGGGCGGCCGCCCCATTCGGCGCCCAACCAGGGCGTGGCCCGTCGCCGGCGGGATCTCGGCCGCTGGTTCCGACCCTTTGGATGGGGGTCAACGCCGGCTATCCGCCGGCCGGAGCCCCCTGAATGCCGCCTTCAGTCAACCGGGTGAGGTTGCTCAAAGCGGACTCAACTTCATCGACCGTCACCGGGCGTTTCCCCGGATCCGTGCGACGTAACTCCCCGGCGGCTGCCTTCTCCAGCGCCACGACCCGAATTGGCAGATCTTTCTCCAACGCTTCCTTCACCAGAGCGGCGGCGGCCTGGTAGCCGATCAGCGGGTTGAGCGCCGTGGCCACGATTGGATTGCGGGCCAGCCAGGCTTCAGCCCGGGCGCGATTGGCCTCAACCCCCCGCACACAGCGATCGGTGAAGCTCGCGAGCGCGCCAATCGTGACCTGCATCATCTCGAACAGGCTGTGGGCGATGACCGGCATCATGACGTTCAACTCAAGTTGCCCTGCCTGCGCCGCCAGGGCGACGGTTGTGTCGCAACCGATCACGTGGAACATCGCCATGTCGAGCATCTCGGCCATTACCGGATTGACCTTGCCCGGCATGATGCTCGATCCGGGCTGCACCGGCGGAAGGCGGAGCTCGTCGAGACCGGTCGTCGGACCGGAGGCCAGCAGGCGGAAGTCGTTGGCGATGCGGATGAGGGTCAACGCCAGCGTGCGCAGCGAGGCCGAGAAGTCCGCCATGTCGGCCATCGACTGCATGCTCTCAAACAGGTCGTCCGAGAGCCGCAGCTCGAAGGCGCACTCCTGCGCCAGCTGTGTCACCATGCGCCGGGCATACTCCGGGTGGGCGTTCAGGCCGGTGCCGACGGCAGTTCCACCGATTCCGAGGCGGCGCAAGCCGTCGGCGGACCGCAGGATGCGTTCGCCATCCCGGCGCACCGCCCGGGCATAGGCGCCGAACTCTTGACCCATTGTCAGCGGCACCGCATCCTGCAGGTGCGTGCGCCCGGATTTGATCACATCCTCGAAGGCCGCCGCCCGCTCCTCCAGTGCCTCGGCCAGAGCGGTGATTCGGTCCGTCAGCTCCTGCAGCCGCCACAGGCAGCCCAGGCGAATCGCCGTCGGGATCGTGTCGTTCGTCGACTGGGCCATGTTGACATGGTCGTTGGGATGGACGCGATACTCCCCAAGCGCTCCGCCGAGCAAGACGGTTGCCCGATTGGCGATCACCTCGTTCACGTTCATGTTGTGACTGGTCCCGGCCCCCGCCTGGAAGGGATCGACGACAAAGGACGCATCCCACATCCCGGCGCTCACTTCGTCCGCCGCCTGGCGTATAGCCTGGGCGCGTTCAGGGTCCAGCAGGCCGAGCGACTGATGGACGGCTGCCGCAGCCCGCTTGATGGCGGCCATCGACCAGATGAAGGCCCGGTAGGGCTTGAGGCCGGAGACGCGGAAGTTGTCGACCGCTCGCTGAGTCTGGGCGCCATACAGCGCCATCGCCGGCAAATGGACCTCCCCCAGTGAGTCGCTTTCGGTGCGCATCGGATTAGCCGCCATGCTTCGCCTCTCCCTGCTCGCCCCGGGAAGCAAAGAGGGAGCCTGGCGGCTCCCTCGCTTCCTGGCTTGACGGGTGGATCAGTTCTCCAGCGCCTTGTACCCTGGGCCGGTCTTGAAGTAGTCGTAGTTGGGCTTGGTGTCTGGGGTCAGGTCGACTACGTCGCCTGCGCTCAGCGCCTTGGTGTGATCGAGGTGGACCGGGTCGCCGTGGTGGTTGGGGCCATCAAACTTCGCCTCAAAGCCCGCCGTGCCGGCGGGCATCGATAGCACCTGCCCGGCCTTGGCCGTATGCGCCGACGGAACCTCGTCCTCAGGGAAGATGGCCTCGAACGGACACTCGGGAATGCAGGCGCCGCAGTCGATGCATGTGTCCGGGTCGATGTAGTACCACGGCCATTGATCGACCGGCTTGCCCGGGATGATGCACTCGACCGGACAAACGTCGACGCATCCCGCGTCGCGCAGGCACAGGCTGGTGATGATGTGCGTCATAGGCTCGTTCCTCCGATATGGCTGTCATGAAGTCGGGTCTTCCCCGACGGCTTCAAGGTGCCACTAGGAGCCGAACAGGCTGGACACCTGATCCCAGTTTACCACGTTCCACCAGGCGGCGACATAATCGGCGCGGCGATTCTGGTAGTTGAGGTAGTAGGCGTGCTCCCATACGTCGAGGCCGAGGATCGGCTTGGCGCCGTCGGTGAGCGGGCTGTCCTGATTGGCCGTCGAGAGGACTTGAAGCTTGCCGCCCTTGTCCACGACCAGCCAGGCCCAGCCGCTGCCGAAGCGGCCCATGCCGGCCTTGCTGAAGGCATCCTTGAAGGCGGCGAAATCGCCAAAGCCGGCCGCGATCGCCTTGGCCAGCGCCCCTCCGGGCTCACCGCCCTTGCCCGGGCCCATGATCGTCCAGAACAGGCTGTGATTGGCGTGGCCACCGCCGTTGTTGCGGACTGCAGTGCGGACCGATTCCGGCAGGCTGTTCAATCCGCCCACCAGCTCTTCCACCGACTTCTTGAGCAAGTCCGGCTGAGCTTCCAAAGCCGTATTGAGGTTGTTGATGTAGGCCTGGTGATGCTTCCCGTGGTGGATCTCCATGGTGCGGGTGTCGATGTGGGGCTCGAGGGCGTCGAAGGGATACGGTAGAGGCGGGAGCTGGTACGGCATGATTCATTCCTCCTGGGTGTGCCACTTGCGGTCGGATTGACCAGCGTGGGAACTTCCGGTAGTATCGCCGGGCGAGCGCCCACGCGAATCGGACTGAATTCACCCAATTCTATCTCCTGGGAGCGCGATCCGTCAAGGGAATCCGCTCGATGCGCACCTCACCGATGCTTCGCGAAACGTCTGCTGACAGTCCCGACCCCCGCCGCGTCTACGCCGCACTGGCGGTGGCCGTCACCACCGCCTCGTTCGCTTCGCTCCTCATCCGCTGGGCGCAGCCCTATGCCCCGTCGTTGGTGATCGCCGCCTATCGGCTGGCCATCGCCGCCGCGCTCCTCTGGCCGGTCCTTCTGGTGCAGCGACGGCGCCAGCCAGAACGCTGGCGGCCAGCCGACGTCGGCCTGACGGTAGTTTCCGGCTTGTTCCTGGCGCTCCACTTCGGGACCTGGATCACCTCGCTGGCCTACACCAGCGTCGCCAGTTCCGCCGTCCTGGTCGCCACTGCGCCGCTGTTCGTCGCCTTGCTCTCACCCGTTGCCCTGGGGGAGCAGGTGCCCGCACGCCTGTTCGGCGGACTCGCCCTGGGCTTGCTCGGAATACTGACCATCGGCGCCAGCGACCTGTGCGTAGCGGTCTGGCCGCCGCAGTGTTCGCCGGCTGCCGGGCTGCTTGGCAGCCAGGCCGTGCAGGGAGACCTGCTGGCGCTGTGCGGCGCAGCGGCCGGGGCAGGCTACTTGCTTATTGGCCGCAGCCTGCGCCACCGCGTGTCGCTCTTGCCCTACATCACGCTGACCTATTCCGCCGCCGCTGTGGGCTTGATCCTGGCGGCGGCCCTGCGTGGCCTGCCCCTTTTCGGCTACCCTGCAATCGCCCTGGGGCTGTTCACCCTTCTGGCTGTGTTTCCCCAATTGATCGCTCACTCCACGTACAATTGGGCACTGAGGCACCTGCCCGCCGCCCCGGTGGCGCTGACCTTGCTGGCCGAGCCCGTAGCAGCTACGGTCCTGGCGGCGGTGTTGTTGCGCGAGCGGCCTGACTCCATGGAGCTGCTCGGGGTTGCCTTGATCCTGGGCGGCATCTGGCTTGGGGCGAGGGCCAGCGCCCAAACCGGCACTGCTGCTCAGCCGAGGGAATGAGACTTCGGTCTCCGGACTCGCCATCGGGCCGAAAGAAGGGATGTGAGGGATGCAGATCCGCTGCCAACGATGTGGGGGCAATGTCAACATGCGCAATGAGGAAATCACCTTCGCCCTCGAAGCGCTGAAGGAGAGCGGCGGGCGTCACTACGACGCTCGCTGCCCGAGCTGCCGCCACTCCAACCGGGTGTCGCTCGAACAACTCCAGCGGGCCGCGCCGCGCCCGCCGGCAGGGGAAGAGGCTCCCAAGGGTGCCGCTTGAGATGCCCGGCGCACACCAGACTTTGATTTCGGCCGATGAGCTGCACGCCCACCTCGGGCAACCGGACTGGGCGATCCTCGACTGCCGGTTCGACTTGGCCTCGCCGGACTCGGTTGCGCAGAGCGTGTACCCTGCCGGACATATCCCCGGCGCCCACTTCGCCGATCTCGAACGCGACCTGTCTGGCCTGCCCACAGGCAGCAACGGCCGCCATCCTCTTCCAGAGCCGGGACAGCTCGTCGCCCGGTTTGGCGCCTGGGGGATCGGCCCGGCCTGCCAGGTCGTCGTGTACGATGACAACAGCGGCTACGCCGCCCGCGCCTGGTGGTGTCTGCGCTACATGGGGCACATGGCCGTGGCCGTGCTCGACGGCGGGTTGCCGGCATGGGTCGAACGCGGCCACCCCTTGCGTTCCGGCATCGAGCCTCAAGCGCCGCGCACCTTTGAGGGCCGCCCCAACCCGGAGCTCGTGCTCCAGCTGCAGGATGTGCCGTCCAGCGCCAGGTTGCTGGATGCCCGAGCGCCGGAGCGGTTCCGGGGGGAAGTCGAACCGATCGACCGGGTTCCCGGACACATCCCCGGGGCGCGCAGCTACCCGTGGGCGACCAGCCTGGGCAGCGACGGGAACCATCTGCCGGCAGCTCAGCTGCGCCGCCAGCTGCTGACCGCCTTGGACGGCGTCCACTCCTCGGCCGCAGTCGCCTACTGCGGATCCGGCGTGACGGCCTGCAATCTCATCCTGGCGATGGAGCACGTCGGGTTGACCGGCATGCGTCTGTATCCCGGATCGTGGTCGGAATGGTGCTCGGATCCGCGACGAGCCGTGGAGATCGGGGATCCGCAAGCAACGAAGGCGGACTGAGCGACCACGGCGTATCACTATGGGGACGACACCGCTGCTGGACGGAGCCGATGCACTTTTCGCCATCCGAATGCCGGGGAACCCATAGCCTATGACCGGCTGGGAGCCGCGCCTGGCATGCGCCTGACCGAATTAGACCCGTCTCAACGCCTGGCTCTGGGGATCGTCGCCTGCCTTGCTCTGGCTGGAGCCGCGCTCGTGGCTTGGGCTACGCCCTTCGGCCCTTCGGTCGGCAGCGATTCGGTGGCCTACCTTCTGTCTGCAGAGAGCCTGCTGTCCGGCGACGGGCTTGGGATTCGGAACGCCTCGGGGGATTTCGCCCCGCTCTACCCGCACTTCCCTCCGGCTTATTCCGTCGTCCTGGCGGCAGGCGGTGCGTTCACTCGCGACCTGACGGCTGACGCGCGCTGGATCAACGTTCTCGCCTTCGGGCTGCTGGTTGCGACCGTTGGCGCGGCTCCCATCCTGCTGGCAGGGGACTCTCCGTTCGGAATCATGCTCGCGGTCGTCGCCTTGAGCTCGGCGGCGCTGCTCCGGCAGTTCACGGCTGCGATGTCCGAACCGTTTTTCATCCTCCTGGCGACGCTCGGCATGTTTCTCCTGGCTGCAAGCCTGATCGCGTTTCGGAGGGCCACATTCTACGGAGCGGCTTTGGCCTTGGCGACGGCCTGTTTGACACGCTACGTTGGCCTGGCATTCGTCGGCGCAGGCGGGCTGTCGGTCCTGTCGCTCGGGGGAGGTAGATGGGCTCGCCGGGCCAGGAGGGCGCTGGCCTTCACTGTGGCGGGATGCCTCCCGCTGCTTGCCTGGCTGCTCGCCATCAACCGCGGTGGATCCCAGGCCGCGCCCAGGGTCCTGAACCTAACGGTGGCTAGCCTCTGGGCTAGCCTGACCGAGTACCGGCTGGGCGTCGTTCTCTCTAGCTGGGCCTTCTCCCCCGTGTTGGGTTGGGGATCCGGATCGTACGACGGGCGCAAGATTCTCCTGCTTGTTGGGGCTGCGTTGTGGCTTGTACTCCTTGCACTCGCTTTCCTTCCCGCGAGGGGAGCCTCTGGATCCTCCCCGCGTCGGCGCTCCCTGTTGGTCCTGACAATCGTCCCGGCGATCTTCGCGGCGGCCTACCTCTTGTCTCTGGCGATGGCGTTCGTCATCTCGAGGCCGCAGCCCGACATCAATGCGCGGATGCTCTCGCCAGCTATCCTACCG
>JALHUE010000190.1 GCA_022866145.1 Anaerolineales bacterium
CAGGAAGCGGGAAACAGCGTTGCCGCCACGGAACACATGCGGGTGGCGCTTGCCCTTGGAGGGAACGATCCCACAGTGGTGGATGCAGCAGGGCGACTTGCCCGGCTTCAAGGGAACGAGGCATTGGCTACTGAACGGATTGCCAAGGCCCATAGCCTGCTCCGCGAGCCCAACAGTTCGGGCATTTACTACGGAAGAGCTTACCTCCGCTACTACCTGGCCTCGGATCTCGTTCCACAGCTTGCGCGAGCCGATCTCACGGCGGCGCTTCGCGACGACCTTGCCCTCCTCAGGGATCAGCTGCTGGCACGAGGGCAGCTTGAGGAGGCTCTGAGGGTCCAGGCGACGCTGGATTCGCAGGCAAGGAGCCTGGAGGACGACCCCGGTGGATAATTCACCGGGTCACGACCGCACCGGATGGTGCTGGCCCAGCTCCACCGGTTTGTTTCCAGGGTGAGCATCACCCGCCGGTGATCGGTCGTCAGCCCCCCTCACAGGTGCCACACGGCTCTGGCCTGCAGGACGGCGGGGACCCGACCCTTCGTCCGGGCAATCCAGGCGCCATTCCCTTGGCCGAGGACATTTGTCCGGCAACTGCGAGGGTGTATCCTTCCCACGGAATCGAATGACATCACCGCCGAGACCAAAGGCCGCGGCTCATCCGATGCCTGAGTATGGTTCCTTCCGTGCCGATTCGGAGTCTCCAGTGGAAGATCCTCAGGCCATACCGGCGCCCTTGAGAAGGCCACGTGGCGCCGACGTCCGCGCGATCGCCTCCCGAGCCCGGACCAGCTTCCTGCGCACCTGTAACGCACCCGACATCCGCCTGGGGTTGACCGCTTTCCTCGCCCTGCGGCTGGTTACGGCCGCCTGGGCCTGGGGAATGCGCCAGGTGTACGACCAGGCTCTTCCCCCGGATCCCGTCTTGCGGCCATATCTCGATGTGCGGATCGAGACAAGCCCATGGCTCGAGCCGTGGCAGCGATGGGACACTCTTCACTTGCAAGCCGTCCCCGAGATGGGATACACCGCTTTCGAGGGAGCCCTATTCGCTCCACCACTCTATCCGTCGGCCATCAGGCTTTCGACCGGCGAAGCCGGCGGGAACACACTCCTGGCGGGGATTCTGGTTTCCAACTTGGCATGTGCACTGGCGTTCATTGCCTTCTCGCGCCTGGCTTTCCTTGAGCTGCCTACCCTGAGTCCCTTTACTTGCTCGCTACCGTCCTTGACTTCTTGCACCTTCCCAATCAGCAGTGGCTACGCGTTGGGTTGGGGGGCCGCGGCATGCCTTACCCGGCTGCCAGCAGCCGACATCTTGCTACCCATCGCATATGCAGCACTGATACCGCATTGGAGGCAGCCGAAGCTGTGGATATCATTGGTCGTGGCGTCAATGGGGGCCCTCGCCCTCCAGCTGTATGTCTGGACCGGAATGGGTTCTGCCCCTTGGGAGCCTCTCGCCGTTCAGGCGGCTCGCTTCCGAGGTGGATTCGCGATCCCGGGCGCGAATCTGGTCGAAGCGGCACACCGCATCGCGTTAGCGTCCTTCAAGGTGGGAGCCCTGCTGGATGTCATCGCGGTCCTCCTGCTCGCAGACTTGGCACTTCCTGTGTGGCGGAGGCTCCCCCGCCTCGACGGCGTATGCAATCGCTCCTTCTTGCTTCTGCATCTCACGTGGAAAGCCGGTTGCTCCCCTCTGAGTGGGATGTCCCGCACTGTGCTGTCTCTCTCTTCCGACTCTTTCGTCCGCGCCGACTTCTGGGAGAAAGCATGGTTGTACCGCGCCGTTCTCTATTCCTTCCGGGGGGTCTGCTGTCAATGTTGGGGAAGGTCGCCATCTGGGGAGGGGTTGGCCAAGTGCATCATCGGCATGCCTCACACACGGATTGGCGCACGTTGCGACGCTTCGTCCGGGGCAGTGACCGCGATCGCGGCTGCCCGCCGGCACTGACCAGATCGTCCATTCACCGATCCCCGAGGCGGGACACGCACTTGAGGATCTAGGCGTCGACGACCGACGACGAAGGCCAGTCCATCAACCTTCTGGATCGCGGGAGGAGTTGCCGTTGCACACGTTCTCGCTCGGCCTCGGAGTTCAGTCTGTGTCCCGGTTGGGGGGACAGCTCACTCTCCGCGAGCCCGATGATGGCTGACCTATCTGCGCTTCCGCCGGTCCTTGACCACCGTCCGCCGCCCGTGTGGCGCCAGGCCGCCTTGCTTGCACTTGGGCTTGTCCTTGCCCTGCGCCTCGCCCTGGGGATGCTGATGGGCCTGGCGTGGACGATCGGGCGCGGCAGCCTCGATCCCCAGTGGCTAGCGGGGATGTACGGTCACTTGCGGGTACCCGAGTCGCCGACTGGCCAATTCCTTCTCGGCG
>JALHUE010000191.1 GCA_022866145.1 Anaerolineales bacterium
CTTGAGGCCGGTTCTGCATGCTGCCCGTCCAGGCCCGGCCGGTGTCGGTGGGAGTCTTCGGCGGACAGCTGGAGTACGGCCGGCTCAAGTGGTATGCCGTGATGTTCGTCATGGTCGTGCTCAGAACGCCCGCCGGGGATCGGCGGAACTGGCCGGCGATCCGTGCCTGGGCGGAGGGTCTGGCGAAGGTGTTGCGCCCTGAGGGTGGTGAGGTCTAGATCGCCACCGGGCCCATCCATAGGCAACCCGAGCGCTGGGGGCGGATCACCTGCTAGGGCGTGGATGTCGAAGGGAGTTGGTGGGCGGATCAAGCCAATGAACCTGCCGCCTCCCAGGCCGGTGCGTGCCGCCAAGTCTCCCCGGATCAAAGAGTCCGCCAAAGTCGTCCCTCCTGATCGCGGAAGCAAGCCCTCTCCCTGAGGCTCACGATTCGCCCCTATTCGAAAAGCTGCCAAGGGCATCGGCGGCGCCAGGCAAAAGGATCCCTGACTGGCCGCCAGCTCAAGACCCCGAAAGAGCGCTTGTGCTGTCGGCAGAGGACCCCGCGACTGAAGGCCGTCACGGGGGTGGAGCCTCGACGCACAGGCTGGCGGAGGGGGGTTGGTATTGGATAGGAAATGGCCAATATCGCTGCCCCACTGTTCGCGGGGCCATAGCAGCAAGGAAGATCGGCCTTTGTTTCGATTTCTCTTGGAAGACTGCCATTCACGGCGACAGTCCCTCGCCGAGGGAGTTGACAGCGCCAGCAAATCGTGCAAGAATGAGGTAGCTCCGGTAACGTTCCCGGTATCCTTCTCGGAAGCGCGGGAATGAAGACCACCAGACGATCTGCAAGCATCACCGATGTGGCAAAAGCGGCGGGGGTGTCGATCTCCACGGTCTCGCGGGTATTGAACGCGCGGGTCGACGTGGCGGACGACACGCAGCAACGCGTCCTGGCTGTCATCGGTGAACTGGGCTACACCTCGAACCTGGCAGCGCGCAGCATGCGTAGCCGCAGAAAGAACCTGATCGGGCTCGTCGTGCCCGACATCGGGTTTCCCTATTCGATCGAAATCATGAAGGGGATCAATCGGGCGATCGCCGAGTCGACGTTCGACCTGTTGCTTTACACCACAGGGGACGTGAAGAAGAGCGGTGCGGCGTTACATGAACAGCACTATATCTCCCTGCTGAACAACTCGATTGCCGACGGCGTGATCATCGTTGCCTCTGCCGCGGCGGATTTCGTTTCCGAAGCCCCCATCGTCTCGGTGGATCCTCATGGCAACAATCCGAACTACCCCTACGTTCAGGGGACGAACTACGAAGGCGCCATCCAAGCCATGGAGTACTTGTTGCGCCTGGGGCATCGCCGAATCGGCTTCATCACCGGCAGAGCCGAAATCGGGAGCGGTCAGCGTCGTCTCAAGGGGTTTCGGGACGCGCTGGCGAAGGCAGGGATCGAGCCGGACGAGCGGTTGGTGGTTGCCGGGGATTTCTCCACCGAGACCGGCCGCAAGTGCGCTCTCCAGCTCTTCTCACTGAAGGAACCGCCCACCGCGATCTTCGCCGCAAACGATCAGTCGGCTATCGGCGTGTTCCTGGCCGCCAGCGAAGCGGGGGTGCGCATCCCGGAGGATTGCTCCGTCGTGGGGTTCGACAACATCCCAGAAGCCAGGTATATGGGGCTGACCACGGTGGACCAGTTCCTCGAGCAGATGGGCTACATCGCGGTCCAGATGCTCGCCAAGTTGATCGACAAGGAGCCCCTGGTGAAACGCGTGCACAAGATGCCCACGCAGCTGGTGGAACGCACTTCCTGCCGGCCCCGGACGGAGCCTGGCTAATTGAGGTCGAACTGGGACTGGCAGGGTCGTTGTTTTCTCCCGGTAGGCGAACGGGAGCAGCCCAAACGGAAGGAGGTGAGTGTCGAGACAACCTAATGGAAACGTGCAGATCCTCTCTTCGCCGTGTGGAGACGAAGGAAGACCTGCGACAGTGTGCGGAGATCACTCCACACACACCGAAGCACAGCCGATCGAATCCCACTCTAGGAGGGGAAGGGAAATGCGTAAGTCACTCCTGCTACTTGTAAGCCTGCTGGTGGCCGCGTCTATGGTCCTGACGGCCTGTGGCGGCGCCGCCACTGAAGCCCCTGCGCCGACGGAAGCACCCGCAGCGCCGGCCGAGCAGCCCACCGCCGCTCCGGCAGCGCCAGCCGAGAAGGAAGTGCTCAACGTCTGGTCGTTCACCAACGAAATCAAGACCATGGCGACTGCTTTCGAAGGCAAGCATCCCGATGTGGATGTTGTCTACACCATGATCCCCATGACCAACGGCGAGTACCAGACGAAGCTGAAGGCGTCCCTTGGGACCGCTGATGTGCCTGACGTCGTCGCCCTGGAAGCGGCATTCGTCAAGGAATGGGTGGAAGCTGATTTCCTGGCGGATCTGAACGACCTTCTTCCGCTGACGGAAGAGCTGAAGACCTTCCCGGCAGTCGTCCAGGTGGGCGCGAACGAAGGCGTGTCGAAGGGGTTCTCGTATCAGGCAACCCCGGGCGGCTTCTTCTACCGCCGCAGCATTGCCAAGGAGTGCCTGGGAACGGACGATCCGGCCGCCGTGCAGGCCATGGTGGCCGACCTCGACAAGTTCGTTGAGACGGCCGCCAAGATCAAGGAATGCTCGGCCGGCAAGACCTTCATGGTCGGCACCTCGGCCGAGCTGTTCAACCCGTTCCTGGCGAACCGCGCACAGCCGTGGGTTGTCGATGACACCCTGGTCATCGACCCCAAGGTCGAGGAGTACGTGGCCTTCGCCAAGCTCATGCGGGACAATGGGTATGAGTCCCAGGCGACCCAGTGGACCGAGGGCTGGTTCGCCGGGATGAGCGACACGCTGAAGGATGCCGAAGGCAACCCGGTTCGGGTCTTCAGCTACTTCCTGCCGACCTGGGGCCTGCCCTATGTGCTCCAGCCGAACTCCGGCGAGACCGGCGGTGACTGGGCCTTGATCGATGGTCCAATGGCCTACCAGTGGGGCGGCACCTGGGTCGGCGCCATGGCCGACAGCCCGAACCTGGATATGGCCAAGGAGTTCATCAAGTTCGTCGCCCTCGACGAGGAGAACCTGACCAACTGGGCGACCGGTGTCTACACCAACGAGTACCTCAAGGCGATCGATCCCGAGACGCCCGAAGACCAGAAGCAGGCGCCCGGGGACTTCGTCTCCAGCCAGGTGGTAGTTGAGAAGATCACGCCGGAGTTTGACGGATCCGCCCTGTACGACTGGTTGGGTGGACAGAACAACTACGAAGCTTTCGGGAAAGCAGCGCCCAAGGTCAACGGCGCCCTGATGACCGGATCGGATGATGCCATTCAGCGGGCGATGAATGACCCGCTCGCCAGCTACCTCCTCGGCGACATCACGGAAGCCGAGTTCTGGCAGCAGTGGCTGGATGCCGTTCAGAACCTGTTCCCCGAGCTGACCATTCCTGAGCCGCCCGTCACCGGGTAGCAGGGTCCGCTCACAGCGTCGTGGGTCAGTGTGCGTTCGCGTGCACTGACCCACGCTGGCTTTTTTGGGCGTCGCCGAATACCATCATAGTCTTGGATTCGTCATCTGGCGAGGAATAGCCATGCGAACAGGTAGATTGAGCACCACCTCCTATGGTTATCTCTTCATTGCTCCCTTCATCATTGGCTTTCTTCTCTTCGGACTCTATCCGGTCTACAACACGCTGGCATTGAGTCTGACCAATACGACTATGATGACGCGTGAGGCGCATTTCATCGGCCTCGAGAATTTCAAGCGCCTGTTTGCCGACGACTTCTTCATGAAGGCCGTCACCAATTCGTGGTTGATCTGGTTGCTGAACTTCATCCCCCAGATCGGCATCGCCTTGCTGCTTTCCGCCTGGTTCATGAACATCCGGCTGAAGATCCGAGCGGTCGGCATGTGGCGGACATTGTTCTTCTTGCCGAACTTGCTGATGCCGGCTGCAGTGGCGGCCCTGTTCTTCAGCCTGTTCTCCTACTACGGCCCCGCCAATCAACTCATGGTCACGGCCGGGCTGCAGAGCGAGGCCATTCACTACTTGCAGAAGATCGCCACCACCCGCGGCCTGCTGGTGTTCATCCAATGGTGGACGTGGTTCGGCTGGACAACAATCATCATCATGGCCGGCATGACCGCCATCCCCATCCACCTCTTCGAAGCGGCCATGGTGGATGGCGCATCGGCCGGGCAGATGTTTACCCAGATCACGCTGCCGTTGTTGAAGCCGATCCTGATCTTCGTCTTCGTCACTTCGCTGGTGGGCGGGATGACGATGTTCGACATTCCGTTTCTATTGACAGATGGCAGAGGCTCTCCGGCTAGCTCGATCATGACGAACAACATCCTGATGTATCTGAAGTTCTCCAGCAGCAAGGGGCACATTGCCTTCGCCTCGTCGGTCGGAGTGCTGGTGTTCATCATGACCACGGTGTGCGCCCTGGGGATCTTCTACTTCCTGCGCGACCGGGAAGGCAAGGCCACGGCCGTCCCAGAAACTGCCCCTGCCAGCCCGCCTGGGAAGGGTAGACAGCCAGCATGATCAGTCGTTACAGACTCGGCACCTACAGCATGCGGGTGATCGTGTATGGCGTTCTGATCTTGCTGCTGGTGATCACCATTATCCCCATCTGGCTGCTGATCGTGAATGCCACCCGTTCGACCACGGAGATCCAGCAGGGAGTGAGTGCGCTGCCCAGCACACACTTGCTGGAGAACTTCCGGATCCTGGAAAGCAAGGGCATCAACATGGGGAGAGGCTTCGCCAACAGCCTGTTTGTGGCGGTCGCCTCGACGGTTGTGGCGGTGTATTTCGGCTTCCTGACGGCCTACGGCATAGTGATCTATGACTTCAAGGGCAGGAACCTGTTCATGAGCTTCGTCATTCTGTTGGTGCTGATCCCCATGCAGTTCTCGATCGTGGGCTTCTTCCAGTATATGTCGCGCTTGGGACTCACTGACAACTACGCTTCCCTCATTCTGCCGCTCGTCGCCAGCGCCGGGGCGGTCTTCTTTGCCAAGCAATACCTGGAGTCGGTTGTCGTCCGTGAGCTGATCGATGCCGCCCGGATCGACGGGGCGAGTGAGCTGGGGATCTTTCATCGGGTGATGATGCCGCTGGCGATCCCCGGCGCGGCGACCTTGGGCATCTTCGCCTTTGTCGCTGCCTGGAACAACTTCTTCAATGCTTTCATCCTGATCTCGTCGCTCGAGAAGTACACGCTGCCAATGTTGGTGCAAACCTTGCGCGGCGATGTGTATCGGACCGAGTACGGCGCCATCTACCTGGGGCTGGCGATCACCGTTGTGCCGATCATCGTCATGTACGTGTTCTTTGCGCGGTACATCATCAGCGGGATTGCCATGGGTGCTATGAAGGAATAGGGGGATCTGAAACGAGGCTCTATGCGGTATGGTCACTTCGACGACCAGAAGCAGGAATACGTGCTCGACCGGCCGGATCCGCCCCTGCCGTGGATCAACTACCTTGGCAGCGACGAGTTCTTCGGCCTCATCTCCAATACCGGCGGTGGGTACTCCTTCTACAAAGATGCCCGGCTGCGGCGACTGACCCGCTATCGCTACAACAACGTTCCACCGGACTCGAACGGGCGCTTCCTCTATCTGCGCGACGACGACGCCCAGGATCGCCTGGCGGGCCCCCGCTTCTGGACACCGTCATGGCAGCCGATGCGAATGCCGTTGGATACATATGAGTGTCGGCATGGTATGGGATATACCAGCATCCGTTCCTCGGCGGCCGGAATCGAATGTTGCACCCGCTATTTCGTCCCGCTGGGCGAGACCCTCGAAGTCTGGGAGCTGACGCTCACCAATCATCGCCCGCAGCGAGCGCAATTGTCGGCAATCGCCGCCGTGGAGTTCAATCTCTGGGATGCTCACGACGACGCCACCAACTACCAACGCAACTACTCCGTCGGTGAGGTTGAAGTCGCCGACGGAGTCATCTACCACAAGACGGAGTATCGCGAGCGACGCAACCACTTCGCCTACCTGGCCTGTTCTGAGCCTGTGATCGGATTCGACACTCAGCGCGAAGCCTTCCTGGGAGCGTATCGGGGTTGGGATTCGCCGGCCGCCGTGGAGGCGGGCGAGTTGTCCGGCTCGATTGCGCATGGATGGCAGCCGATAGGGGCACTGCATCTCAAGGCGGAATTGGAGCCGGGTCAGCAGAAGAAAGTCATCTTCCTCCTGGGATACCACGAGAACCCGGTCGGCGAGAAATTCGAGGATCCCGAATCCCAGGTCGCCGACAAGCGCCGGGTCTTGCCGACGATCGGGAAGTACCTCAAGCCAGAGGTCGTCGAAAGCGCGTTCCAAGCGTTGCGTCTCTACTGGACGAGTAGCTTGAACACCCTCCAGGTGGTCACGCCGGATCCACACACCAACCGCATGGTGAATATCTGGAACGCCTACCAGGTGATGATCACCTTCAACCTGTCGCGATCGGCTTCCTACTTCGAGTCCGGAATCGGGCGCGGCATGGGCTTTCGCGACTCGAACCAGGATCTGCTAGGTTTCGTGCAGTTCTCCCCGGCGCGGGCCCGGGAGCGCATCTTGGATTTGGCGGCGACCCAGTTGCCCAGTGGGGGGGCCTACCACCAGTACCAGCCGCTGACCAAACGCGGCAACAACGACATCGGCAGCGGGTTCAATGATGATCCGCTCTGGCTGGTGTTGTCGGTGTCGGCCTACCTGAAGGAGACGGACGACTGGGGCATTCTCCAAGTTCCTGTTGTCTATGACAACCAGCCGGCGACCGAGGAACGCCTCCTCGAGCATTTGCGCCGTTCGATCCAGTACACGCTCGACCGACTGGGGCCGCATGGTTTGCCCCTGATCGGCCGCGCCGACTGGAATGACTGCCTAAACCTGAACTGCTTCTCGGACGTGCCCGGACAGCCGTTTCAAACCACGACCAACCGAGACGGGCATGTGGCGGAAAGCGTCTTCATCGCAGGGTTGTTTGTGCTGGCCGCCAAGGAAATGGGCGAGATCGCTACCCGGCTGGGCGAGGCCGGGCTGGCTGAGTTGTGCTCGACAGCCACCCAGAAGATGGAGGCAGCGATCGGTTTTGCGGGTTGGGATGGTGAGTGGTTTCGCCGGGCCTACGACGACTCTGGCCGGCCACTCGGGTCGAAGGAGAATGATGAAGGCCGGATCTTCATCGAGCCGCAGGGTATCTGTGTGATGGCAGGCTTGGGCTTAGACGACGGCCGGGCGCGGCAGGCTCTGGACTCCGTCGCCGACCAGCTGGCGACGCCGCACGGGATCGTCCTGCAGCAGCCAGCCTTCCACAAGTACTACCTGCACCTGGGCGAGATCTCGTCCTATCCTCCGGGGTACAAGGAGAACGCCGGCGTCTTCTGTCATACGAATCCATGGATCATGATCGCCGAGGCGATGGTTGGGCGGGGGGACAGGGCCCACGATTACTACCTGCGCATCAATCCGTCGGCGCGCGAGCAAATCAGTGACATCCACCGGTGCGAGCCCTACGTCTACGCCCAGATGATCGCCGGCAGAGATGCCCCCACCTTCGGCGAAGCCAAGAACTCCTGGTTGACGGGCACCGCAGCCTGGAACTACGTCGCCATCACCCAATGGATCCTGGGCATCCGTCCCACCTACGAGGGCCTGCGGATCACACCCGTGATCCCTTCGAGCTGGGATGGCTTTGAGGCCGAGCGTTCCTTCCGGGGAGCCCGCTACGCGATCCAGGTGAAGCGAAAGGGCCCGGGGAATGCAGTCCAGCTGGAAGTGGATGGCAGGCCACTGAACGGAACGGTGATTCCGCTGCCCCCACAGGGTGTATCAAGTGTCCAGGTCGTGGCTTGGCTGGGTCAAGAGTGAATGGCCATGAGTGATTGGCCATGAGTGATGGAGCAGGGGCTTTCCCGCGGGACTTCATCTGGGGCGCCGCGACGGCATCCTACCAGATCGAAGGCGGATGGAATGAGGATGGCAAAGGCGAGAGCATCTGGGATCGCTTCAGCCATGCCCCGGGAAACGTAGTCAATGGGGACACGGGAGATGTCGCCTGCGATCACTACCACCGCTGGCGTGAAGATGTTGCCCTGATGAAGGCCCTCGGCCTGAAAGCCTATCGCTTCTCCATCTCCTGGCCGCGCATCCTGCCGGATGGGCGCGGTGCGGTGAATCAAGGCGGGCTCGGCTTCTACAGCAAGTTGGTCGATGCGCTCCTGGACGCGGGGATAGCGCCCTATGTGACCCTGTACCACTGGGACTTGCCCCAGCCCTTACAGGATCAAGGCGGCTGGCCGGCGCGGACGGTGGTGGATGCCTTCGCCGAGTTCGCGGACATCATGGGCCGCTCCCTCGGAGACCGTGTGGAACACTGGATCACGGTGAATGAACCCTGGGTCAGCGCCTTCGTGGGCTACCGAGACGGGCGACATGCGCCCGGGCACACCGATCGGAAGGAGGCCTTGGCGGCCGCTCACCATTTGCTCCTCGCTCATGGACGGGCTGTGCCCGTCATCCGGGCCAATTGCCCGGGCGCATCCGTGGGGATTGCCCTGAATCTGACTCCCCAAGAACCGGCCTCCCCCAGCGCCGCCGATCGGAGAGAATCCACTTGGGTGGATGGCTCCATCAACCGCTGGTTCCTCGACCCTCTGGTCGGACGAGACTATCCGCGGGACATGGTCGCCAGCTTTGGGGACGCCCTGGATTTCGTTCAAGACGGCGACATGAGAACGATTGCCGAGCCCATTGACTTGCTGGGCGCCAACTACTACACCCGCAACATTGTTCGATCGAGAGATCTCAGCGAAGCGGAAAACCTGCGGCGCACCGTTGTTCCGGGCGACGAGCTGACCGAAATGGGCTGGGAGGTCTACCCCCAGGGACTCTACGATACCTTGGGCCGGCTGCATTTCGGCTATGGCTTTCCTTCGATCTATGTCACCGAGAACGGTGCAGCCTTCCCGGATGCACTTGCCCAAGACGGCAGGGTGAACGATCCCGCCCGTCTGTCGTACATCAAACACCATCTGCTGATGGTCCAACGGGCTATCGCCAGTGGTGTCCCGGTGAAGGGGTACTTTGTCTGGTCGCTGCTGGACAACTTTGAGTGGAGCTTCGGGTACTCCAAGCGCTTCGGAATCGTGTATGTCGACTACCGAACACAACAGCGCATCCCAAAGGCAAGTGCAGCCTGGTACCGCCAAGTGATCCTTGAGAATGGCGCTGGCTTGGGAGGCTGATGTTCTCTAGGTTGTCATGCTCGCTTGAGCGGCTGGCGAAAGCGGGCCGGCTCCCTAGCTCAGTCAGCCGGGAGTGCGGTTCGCCCCAGGCAAACCCAACATGCGGGGCAGGCCGCAGCTCGAGCGGTGGTGGGGTGAGAGCCGGTTGAAGGCCAGCGATCTGATTCGGAACCACGGGCAGAAGGACTGCCGGAAGTCATGGCTCAGAGCTGGGGCGCAGCTTCTCCCGGCAGTTGGTTCTTCAGAATGAATCTTGGGAACTTGATCGAGAGGGGATATGACGTCAGCCAATAGGCGCATCGAAATCCTGCTGTCGCAGATGACCCTGGACGAGAAGCTTGCTCAGATGGGTTCCTGCTGGTTCTTCGAGCTTCAAACCCACGGGGAGCTCGATCCCGTCAAGCTCGGCGCCCGCCTCAAAGAAGGCATCGGTCAAATCACGCGCCCGGGCGGCGCTTCCACGCTTCCCCCGGTCGGGATCGCAAGAGCCGGCAACCGCATTCAGAAGTACCTGATTGAGCACACGCGCTTGGGTATACCCGCAATCTTGCATGAAGAGAGCTGTTGCGGGGCCATGGTTCTTGGCGGGACGATGTACCCGCAAATGCTCGGCCTGGCTGCGACTTTCCGTCCTGCGCTCGCCGAAGCAATGACCCGTGCGATCCGGGATCAGCTCCTTGCCATCGGGGCGCGCCTGGTCCTGGGGCCTGTCCTGGACCTGGCATTCGATGCCCGCTGGGGTCGCACCGAAGAGACCTTCGGCGAGGACCCAACCCTGACCGCCCACTTCGGGATGGCCTACATCCGCGGTCTCCAGAGCGACAACCTGGCCAGGGGTGTGGCTGCAACTGGCAAGCACTTCATCGGGCACAGCCTCTCCCAGGGTGGGCAGAACTGCGGCCCTGTCCATCTCGGCATGCGCGAACTGCAGGATGTCTACCTCATTCCCTTCCAGGCCGCCATTCGGGATGCGGGGTTGGCGGCGATCATGAACGCCTATCCCGAAGTCGATGGTGAGATCGTGGCGGCCTCTCGCCGGATCCTCACCGAGCTGCTGCGCGACCAGCTCGGCTTCGAAGGACCCGTCGTGTCGGACTACGAAAGCGTGACGATGATCCACAACTACCACCATGCCGCCGCCGATCTGTCGAGGGCGGCGAGCATGGCCCTGCATGCCGGAATCGATGTGGAGCTGCCCACACTGCTCTGTTATGGCGATCCATTGAAAGACGCACTCGAGGCAGGCGCCATCTCGCTGGAGCTCGTCGACAACGCTGTGCGGCGGCATCTCCAGTTGAAGGTGGAGCTGGGTCTGCTGGACAACCCGTACGTCTCCGAGGAGGGCGTGGCCGAAACCTTCGAGACGCCGGCCAACCGGCAGCTTGCCCGCCAGATTGCCGGCCAGAGCCTGGTCCTGCTGAAGAACGATGGCATCTTGCCGCTCAAGAAGACCGGGCAGACTCTGGCTGTGATCGGCCCCCATGGGGATACCGGTCGCAACCAGCTGGGAGGCTACTCGTATGCCGCGGTGGTGGAACTGATGACCCTGCAAGCCCCCGAAGGGTCGTCATTTGTCGGCCTCGATGCGGCCTCCCTGGCCCAGGACGACATTCGGGTTGTCACGATCCTGCAGGGGATCAAGGCGATCGTTCCGCCCGAGACCAAGGTTCTCTTCGCGCCAGGTTGCGGTCTACTCGATGGCGAGCCAGAGGGCTTGGCGAAGGCCCTTGCGATCGCCGAGGCGGCGGATGTGATCATCCTGGCCCTCGGCGAACGATCGGGCTTGGTCCCTTCCTGCACGACCGGCGAGACGCGCGACAGCGCCGATCTCAGGCTTCCGCCTGTCCAGGAAGAGCTGGCCCGTAGGCTTTTGGAGGCCGGCAAGCCGATCGTTTTGGTGTTGATCAATGGGCGTCCGCTGGCTGTCCCGTGGTTGGCAGAACACATGAATGCGATTCTGGAGGCCTGGCTGCCGGGCGAAGAAGGAGGGGGGGCGGTGGCGGAGGTTCTGTTCGGCGAGACCAACCCCGGCGGCAAACTCCCGATCACCTTCCCGCGCGCAGTCGGTCAGGTTCCATTGACATACAACCACAAGCCCTCGGGGATGCGCTCCAATTGGTATGTCGACTACGTCGCCGAGAAAGCCGCGCCGCTCTATCCTTTCGGTCACGGCCTGAGCTACACCACCTTCGAGTATGGCAGTCTGTCGATCAGCCCGGCTCAGGCAACGGCTGGTGAGCGGGTCGCGATCTGCGTCGCGGTGACGAACACCGGCCGGAGAGCCGGGGAAGAGGTCGTCCAGCTGTATGTCCGGGACGAGTTTGCGAGTGTGCCGCGGCCGGTTAAGCAGCTCATGGGATTCGCGCGCGTGGAGCTCAGACCGGGTGAACGCAAGACGATTCGATTCGATCTGCCCATAGACCAATTGGGTTTCATTTCAAGCGCGATGAAGCTGGTGATTGAACCCGGCAGGATCCTGGTCATGATCGGAAGCTCGTCGGAGGATATCCGCCTGCAGGGTGAGTTCGAGATTGTAGGCCCGGATGTCATGCCGATCGAGAACCGGGTCTTCGCCTGCCCGGTCGAGATTGAACCCTAGCCCGGCACGGAGCCGCGCTCAGGGCGGCGTATCCATGTTTGACCCAGGGAGCTACCTCATGCATGACGGATATGAACCGAAGCCCGAACACAAGTTCACCTTCGGCCTGTGGACGGTCGGCAACACCGGCCGCGACCCCTTTGGCGAGCCCGTCCGTTCGCCCCTGTCGCCGGCCGAGCTGGTGCACATGCTGGCCGAGGTCGGGGCCTACGGTGTCAACCTGCATGACAACGACCTGGTGCCGATCGACGCAACGCCGAGTGAGCGCGACAACATCGTCGCGGCATTCAAACAGGTGCTAGAAGCGACGGGGCTCGTCGTGCCCATGGCCACCACTAACCTGTTCTCGGATCCAGCTTTCAAGGACGGCGCCTTCAGCGCCAATGACCCTCGCGTGCGTGCCTATGCCCTTCAGAAGACGATGCGCGCCATCGATCTGGGCGTGGAATTGGGCGCCACAATCTACGTCTTCTGGGGCGGCCGGGAAGGAACTGAAACCGATGCGGCGAAAGACCCGATCACGGCCATCAAACGCACTCGCGAGGCGATGAACTTCCTCTGCGCCTACGTCCTCGACAGGGGCTATGACTTGAGGTTCGCCCTGGAGTCAAAACCCAATGAGCCGCGCGGCGACATCTACAACTCGACGACGGGCCACATGCTGGCCTTCATCGAAAGCCTGGACCACCCTGAGATGGTCGGCGTAAACCCCGAAGTTGCCCACGAGCACATGGCCGGGCTCAATTTCGTGCACAGCGTGGCCCAGGCCATGGAGCGCCAGAAGCTCTTCCACATTGACCTCAACGATCAGGCCTTCGGCCGGTACGACCAGGATTTCCGCTTCGGTGCGGTCAACCTCAAGAGCGCCTTCTTCCTCGTCAAGCTGCTTGAGGACTACGGCTATTCAGGCAACCGCCACTTCGACGCACACGCTTATCGCACGGAAGACTACGAGGGTGTCAAAGACTTTGCACGAGGCTGCATGCGCACCTACCTGATTCTGAAGGCGAAGGCGGCCCAGTTCGGACGAGATGCAGAGATCCAGGCGCTGCTGGCGGAGATCACGGCCAAGGATGAGGAGATGAATGCACTCTCCGGCATCTACTCCGCCAAGAAAGCCAAGGATCTGAAGGCCTTCGCCTTCGACAGGCAGTCGATGGGAGGACGCGGCTTGAAGTACGAGCGACTTGATCAACTGACCGTCGAGCTGATCATGGGCGTGCGCTAGTCCTGAGACCTCCGCCATCGGTGAAACGTCCATGAACCGAGTTGAGCTCAACGGAATTGACTGCCTCGAGATCGCCAATGAGCACCTGTCCCTGCTGGCGACGGTCTCCGTCGGGCCGCGGATTCTGTCCCTGAAGGCCTCTGCCGGCGAAAACTTGTTTGCTGTGCTGCCGCAGGCGACGTTGGATTGCCCCGGCGGCGGCCTGTTCCATTTCTACGGCGGCCATCGCCTCTGGCACGCGCCCGAGGACCCCTGTACCACCTACCAGCCGGATGACTCACCGGTGCGCCTCGAGCCGATCGAGGACGGCGTGCGGCTTGTCCAGGATGCCCAGCCGAGGATATTCCTTGAGAAGACGATTGAAATCCGGCTGGCGAGCGGATCGCCGAAGGTCTGGGTCCGACATATCGTTGCCAACCGAGGAGCTGATTCGCACCGCCTAGCGCCCTGGGCGATCACGCAGTTCAGACCCGGTGGCGTGGCCGTCCTTCCGCAGGCTACGCGTTGGGTGGACAACAAGCTCGTCCTGCCCAATCGCTCGATCGCCCTCTGGCCGTACACCGACCTCAAGAGTGGCTTCATCGACCTAGGAAACGAAACGATCCTCGTTCATGCCAGAATGAGGGATGGCATGCTCAAGATCGGGTTCCCCAATCCGGCAGGGTGGATGGCCTACTGGATCGATGGCTCGTTGTTCGTCAAGCGCGCCGCCTTCCGTCCAGGGGCGGAGTACCTCGACCTGGGGAGCTCGAGCGAGTGCTATTGTGACCCGCGCTTCCTGGAACTGGAAACGCTGGGGCCGGTCGTGCAGCTTCATCCAGGATCCAGCGTCGAGCATGTCGAAGCATGGACGGTTCACCAAGACGTTCGATGGACGGACGACCTGGCGGAAATCCGCTCGGTCGTCGCAGAGGGATAGATGCCGGTGAGCTGCTGGATCGGGATTGACGTTTCGACAACGGCGACGAAGGCGGTTCTGATCGACGACGGCGGGCAACCTGTCGCCGTCGCCTCCTCGGAGTATGGCTTCGAAACCCCGCAACCGCTCTGGAGCGAGCAGGACCCGGATCTGTGGTGGCAGGCCTCGATCAAGAGCATTCGTGCGGTGCTCGGCTCGGGCGGTGCCTCGCCCAAAGACATCCAGGGGGTGGGCCTGACGGGACAAATGCACGGCCTGGTGCTGTTGGATTCGGATGGCAGCGTGCTGCGGCCGGCCATTCTTTGGAACGATCAACGCACGGGAGCGCAATGTGACGACATTCGAGCGCGCCTCGGGAAAGAGCGACTGATACAGCTCACAGGCAACGACGCCCTGACGGGGTTCACCGCCCCCAAGATCCTTTGGGTGCGCGAGCACGAGCCCGAGGTATACCGGCGGATTGCCCACATTCTTCTTCCCAAGGACTACGTTCGCTACAAGTTGAGCGGTGAATTCGCCGTCGACCGTGCCGACGGCGCCGGGACCTTGCTGTTCGATCTGAGGGCCCGCAATTGGTCGCCTGAAGTGTTGGAGGCGCTCGAGATCAAGCCGGAATGGTTGCCCAAGACGTTCGAGGGCACGGACGTGACGGGCGCCGTGTGTTCCAGCGCTGCCGAGGCGACGGGGCTGCAGGCGGGAACACCGATTGTGGCCGGTGGAGGAGACCAGGCGGCGGCCGCCGTCGGCACAGGCGCAGTTGAAGAGGGGATCGTTTCGCTGAGCCTGGGGACTTCTGGAGTTGTGTTTGCCACCACGGATCAGCCCGCAATTGAGGCAGCCGGGCGCCTGCACGCCTTCTGCCACGCCGTTCCCGGGAAGTGGCACCTGATGGGGGTCATGCTCTCGGCCGCGGGGAGCTTGCGCTGGCATCGCGACACGTTCGCGCCGGGGATGGACTTCGATAACTTGCTCTTGCCCGCCGGCGACGTCCCGCCGGGGAGCGACGGGTTGCTGTTCCTTCCGTATCTGAGCGGCGAGCGAACGCCGCACCCGGACCCGCTTGCCCGCGGTGCATTCGTCGGCCTGACCCTTCGCCACGGCCTGCCGCAGCTGACCCGGTCGGTGTTGGAGGGCGTGGCCTTCGGCCTGCGAGACTGCTTCGAATTGATGAAAGGCGTCGGGCTGGGCGAGATCTCCCAGGTTCGCATTGCCGGCGGCGGCGCCAGGAGCACCCTCTGGCGTCAGATCCTCGCCGATGTCCTTCAGGCCGAGTTGGTCACCGTCAACGCCGAAGAGGGTGCCGCCTATGGCGCGGCCTTGTTAGCGGCCACGGGGACGGGCGCATTCACCGATGTACCCAGCGCCTGTCGCCAAGTGATCCAGATCACGGGGCGCACGGAACCGAGTGCTGCAGCGGCTGCCTACCAGGACCTCTATCCAATCTACAGGCAGCTCTACCCAGCCCTGAAGCTTTCTTTCCACGCGCTTGCGGGATCATGATCCGCATCGGGGTTTCGTCCACGGGCCGGAACCACGCCTAACTAGAATTGGGGCACCGTCGGACCATTAGGCGGGCACGATCCGGCTCTCGAGCCGGGCTCGGGGCGAATCTCCGCCGCGAACCGCGTCGTCGGCAATCTGAATCGAGAAGGAGCAGAATTCCATGGAGATGAGGCGGCTGGGGAAGAGCGGCATTCGGGTCTCGGTGATCGGGCTGGGGTTGTGGGCTGTCGGTGGCCAGGATTGGGGCCCGACGGATGATGGAGCTTCGCTGAGCACCATCGACGCCGCACTTGAGGCGGGGATCAACTTCTTCGATACGGCGGATGCCTACGGCGAGGGTCACAGTGAGGAGCTGCTTGGCCGTGCGATGCAAGGCCGCCGCGACCGGTTCATCGTGGCGAGCAAGATCGGCTGGATCAACTTCGACAGCGAGCGGCGGAGCTCAGCCTACGACACGGTCGCCAAACTCGTTGCTGGGGTTGAATCCAGCCTCAAGCGGCTCAAGACGGATCACATCGACGTCATCCAGCGCCATATTGACTTCCCGGATCCAACCGTCGAGGTGTTCCTCGAGGGATTTCAGTCCCTTCAGGAGGCCGGCAAGGTGCGCGCCTACGGCCTGAGCACAAGCGATGATGGGTTTCTCCGACGGTTCAACTCGGATGGCCGCTGTGCTACGCTGCAGATCGACTACAGCCTTCTGAATCGGACCTGTGAGCAGGAAATCCTGCCGTACTGCCAGGCGCAGGACATCGGGGTCATCGTGCGCGGGCCGCTGGCGATGGGACTTCTCACCGGGAAGTTCGACCCGGGGGCTAGATTCGGCGAAAACGATTTCCGGCGACGTTGGATTGACAGCCGGGAGGAGCATGAGGTCTTTCTGGAAGACCTCACGAAGGTTGACAAGCTTCGGTCCCTGACGGATGGCCGAAGCCTGGCCCAGCTGGCGATCCAGTTCAGTATCCATCATCAGGCCGTGGCCACCAGCATTCCCGGCGCCAAAACCGTCGCCCAACTGCGGGAAAACGTTGCCGCCGCCCAGCTCCCGCGGTTGACGGCTCAGGAGTTGGGGATCATCAACGGCGTTACCCCTGCGGGGGGCGGAAGAAAGATCTGGCCGGCCTAGCAGGGCGCGATCCACGTCCGCCTTCAGTTCGCCCGCAACAACGGCGAGCGGCATCTCTTAGTAGGTCCAAGAATACGATAGAATTAGTCCTAATGGGCTCCCTTGCGGCCGGCCGTGCCGAGCGGCCAGGGTGGTGCTGGCCGTTCGCGCGGGAAGGCATGTCGCTGACTCGCATGTCGCCGGCGATGCTGTGGGGGGCCTGTTCAACGTTGCCTGGAGGACGATCGTATGAGCGGCATTCGGGTGCTGGTGGGAACTCGGAAGGGCGCATTTGTCCTGACGTCGGACGGGAAGCGGAAGCGATGGGAAGTCCACGGGCCGCATTTCGGCGGTTGGGAGATCTACCACATCAAAGGATCCCCTGCCGACCCCAACCGGCTTTACGCCGCGCAATCGAACGACTGGTTCGGGCAGGTTATCCATCGCTCGAATGACGGCGGCTCGACGTGGGAGCCGGTAGGCAATAAGTTCGTCTACGATGGGGTCCCCGGCACACACAAGTGGTACGACGGAACGCAGCATCCATGGGAGTTCAAGCGTATCTGGCATCTCGAGCCATCGCTGACCGATCCGGATCGTCTGTATGCCGGGGCAGAAGATGCGGCGCTGTTTCAGTCACTCGACGGCGGGCAAACGTGGGAGGAGCTCTCCGGGCTGCGCAGTGTCAAGGGAGACATGTGGCAGCCGGGCGCCGGGGGAATGGGCCTGCACACCATCGTGCTGGATCCGGGCAACCCGCAGCGTATGTTCATTGCCATCTCGGCTGCAGGAGCCTTCCGCAGCGACGATGCCGGGGAGACCTGGCGGCCCATCAACAATGGGCTGAAGTCGCAGTACGAGCTCCCTGACCCGGAGGCCGAGGTGGGCCACTGCGTTCATCGCATCGCCATGCACCCGGCGCGACCGAGCGTGCTGTTCATGCAGAAACACTGGGACGTATTGCGCACCGATGACGCCGGCGAGTCGTGGCGCGAAATCAGCGGGAATCTGCCGAGCGATTTCGGCTTCGTGATCGATGTCCATGCCCACGAGCCGGAGACGATCTACGTTGTCCCGATCAAGAGCGACTCCGAGCACTATCCGCCGGATGGCAAGCTGCGGGTGTACCGCAGCCGGACGGGCGGGGAGGAGTGGGAAGCCTTGACCCAGGGGTTGCCGCAGAAGGACTGCTATGTCAACGTGCTTCGCGACGGCATGGCGGTGGACGCCATGGATCCGTGCGGCGTGTACTTCGGGACCACGGGCGGACAAGTGTACGCCTCCGCCGACAGCGGGGACAGCTGGCTGCCGATCGTGCGCGATCTGCCTGCGGTCCTGTCGGTCGAGGTACAGACGCTGCCATGATCCCTGCGCCTACCATCACTTCCACCAAGGAGGCGCAGGGATGATCCGGGTCATCCTGCCAGCGCACCTGCGCAATCTGGCGCGGGTTCCGGGCGAAGTCGGTCTCGAAGTGGACGGCATGGTCACCCAGCGGGCGATCCTGGATGCGCTCGAGGCCCGCCACCCGGTGCTGCGCGGGACGATTCGTGATCACGTCACACAAGAACGCCGGGCATTTGTGC
>JALHUE010000192.1 GCA_022866145.1 Anaerolineales bacterium
CGCGGGTCGAAGCCGCCGGCCGGCCCGAGGCGCAGGAACGCGCCCACGAAGCCGGTGACGATCAGGCCGACCGAATCCAGGTGGGCACAGGCCATCAGCTTTGGCCGGCTGCCCGGGCTCGTGCCGCGCAGCAGGGCGTGGACGCTCCCCAGGGGAGAGATGACGACTTCGTCCGCCAGACCCTGCCACGCCGCCCGGACAACGGCCGCCATGTCCTGCTCGCTGCCGGAGACTCCGGCCGGAGCCAGGAAGGCCTGCAGGAGCTCAAGGGTGTGGGCTGCGCTCATCGAAGGCTGCTGGTCGGGGTCAAGGCGTGGGTGTGTCAGTGTCGGTAGGCGTGGGGGACGGTGCAAGGGTCTCGGTGGGGGAGGGGGCAAGGGTGTAGGTCGAGCTAGGAGGAGGCGTCAGGGTTTCGGTGGATGTCGGTGGCGGCGTGAAGCTGGCCGTCACGGTAGGAGGAACGAAAGCCGTGGGCGTGATGGTTGAGGTCGGAGTGTTCGTGCCGGTTGCGGTCGCCGTCTCGGGCACGGCCGTCGCCGTCGCATCAGGAGTCGTTGTGACGGTTGCCGTGGGTGTCGTCTGGGCAGGCGCTTGGCTGATGGCCACCAATCCGGCACAGTAGCAGGGCACAGTCGCCACAACGACCAGGACCAGGACAATGTGCAGACTGCGAAGTCGCAGGCGCGGAGTGGATTGAGTCATCAGCAGACCGCCGCCATGATAGCAGTATCAACGCGGGCCAGCAAGCGCTCAGGTGATAGTATGATTCAGGTGGCCCTCCGCCGACCGCCGTGCACGCCGGACGACCGACAACCGGCCGGACCGCGGACCGCCTCCGATCACCGTCGATGACACTCCAGGCGAAGGATCCCCCCGAGCAACAGGCCCCCTCCAGGCCGGAGGCCTCATCCCCTGCCTGGCGTCAGGTTGGCTTCGACTGGGTGTCGCTGCTGCTGCTCTTGCTGCTGACGCGCATCGCCACCTGGTCTCTGACCGCTGCCGACTGGACCGATCATCTGGCTCTGGTCGGGACGGTCGCCGGACTGGGCGTGCTGCTGGGTGCCTGGTTCGGCTGGAGCCTGTTCTCCGGCAGGAGTATCGCCGTGGCCGGGCTGGTGTACGGAGTCATCTTCAGCATGTGGCTGGTCGGACTGCAAGTGGAGTCCAGCTCGCTGTGGGGCGAGCGGGTGCAGGAGCTCGGCCGCAGGCTGTGGATCTTCCTGAGCGCGCTCGCCGGCGGGAAGCCCAATGAGGATGGGCTGATGTTCGTCCTGATCCTGGCGCTGGTGTTCTGGATGCTGGTCGTGTACAGCGGCTTTGGGGTGATCCGGCATCGATCCCTGGCGGCCGGGATCCTGCCTGCAGGCCTGGCCCTGGTCTTGAATGCGTACATCTACCTCGGCGAACCGGACTTGCGAGGCTATGTAGCCTGGTTTGCCTTGATCGCCCTGTTCCTGGCGGCCAGGATGGAGCTCGGGCGGCGCCAAATCCGATGGTGGGGCATGAACGCTCGGGTTCCCTCCGACGTCATCTTCCCGATTCTGGCGGCGGGTGGGGTGGCCGCCGGGGCGCTGGTCTTCGCAGCCTGGGCCGGGCCCGCCTTCGCTCAGTCCGAACCGGCAGCCGAAATCTGGTCCAACGCGACCCGCCCGTGGCAGGACTTGCGCGAGCGACTTGGAGAGAGCCTGCGCGGGCTGCGCAGCCCTGCCGCCTATGCGTACGAAGTGTATGGCGATGATCTGACTCTCAAGGCAGGCTCCGAGCCGGAAAACGAATTGATCCTGCGAATCTCGGCCGCCAGGC
>JALHUE010000193.1 GCA_022866145.1 Anaerolineales bacterium
CTGACTTGACAACCGCAGCGCTTTGATGGATGGCTTGACTCGAGGCCTCGACTTGTCCCCCTCTTGCTGAGACGAACCATCCCTGAACCACTGTGACCGGAGTCGGTCTCGAGCGCAGCCTTACTGCAGCCGGGTCTTGCGCCTCTCGTTGAGCACGTCCACGACGACGGCCAAGATCAGAAGTGCCCCGGTGAAGAGATTCTGCCAGTAGACATCGACCCCCAGCAGATTCAGGGCGTTGGCCAGAAACCCCATGAACAGGGCGCCCAGGAAGGCTCCCAAGACCGAGCCTTCACCGCCGCTGAGGCTCGCCCCCCCGATGATCGCCGCCGTGATGACCCGCAACTCTAGGCCGGCGCCGATCGTGACGGAGGCGGAGCCGAAGCGCCCCGTGATCAACAATCCGGCCACTCCGGCCAGAACGGCAACCAGACAGTAGTTGAAGATCTTGACCAGGTCGACGTTGATCCCCGAGAGTCGGGCGGCGCGCTCATTGCCGCCGATGTAGTACGACTGACGGAAGAATCGCGCATTCCGCACCAGGATTTCGCCCACGATCACCAGGCTGAGCATGACGTATATCGGGTATTGCACGCCGAACATCCGGCCCTGGCCGACTACAGTGAATGCGCTCGAGAGATTGATGACTGCCCGCCCATGGGCGATGACCAGCAGCAGGCCGCGGACCCCCATTGCCATGCCGAGCGTCGTGATGAAAGGATTGATTCCCAGGCGAGTGACGAGCAGCCCGTTGGCCAGCCCGACCATCAGGGCCGCCATCAATCCCAGGAGGATGGCCGGAACCGCCGGCACGCCGGCATTCAAGCACAGACCGGTGACCACGCCGGTCAGGGCCAGCGTCGAGCCGACCGAGAGATCGAGCCCACCCGAGATCAGGAGGATCGCCATCCCAATCGTGATCGTCCCTTCCATCGAAAGAGCCAGTAAGATGGCTTCGATATTCGCCACGCTGAGGAAGACGGGCGAGACCATGCTCATGATGATGCCCGCGACGAGGAGCACAATCACCAAAGCGGACTCGCGCTGGCCGATGAGGCTTGATAGCCGATCTCTCAGTGACAGACGGGGTGGCTCGAGGGTATTCATGGCCTATACCTGATCGCTCTCACGGGTCGCCGGGTCCCATACTCGCGGGCCCGCGGTATGCCGCCACTTCGATGAAAGGCTCTTCCCTTGGCGGAATCTCTCTGGCAGTTCGGTCATCGAAGGCAAGCCCCTCAGCCTGCCTGCGGCTTTCCATGGGCGTTCCCATTAACCAACCCGGCAGCGTGCGCCAGGATCTTCTCCTCGTTGAAGTCTTCTCGGCCGGCTTCCCAGGTGATCCTGCCTTCGTGGATCACCAGGATGCGATCGCACATGCCGATGAGTTCAGCCATGTCGGATGAGATAAGGATGACTCCGGTGCCTTCGGCGGCGAATTGCAGAATCTTCTGATAGATCTCGGCGCGGGCGCCGACGTCTACGCCGCGCGTCGGCTCGTCAAAAATGATGACCTCGGGGCGGATCCCCATCCACGTCGCCACCAGCACCTTCTGTTGATTCCCGCCGGAGAGGTTGATGACTTTCTTGGAGATAGAGGGGGTGTCGATGGCATACTCAGAAACGACCCTCCCGGCGTAGGTCTCCATCTTCCGCTTGAGGAGCGCCCCGAGCCGCGTCGTGAACTCGGCCAGGTTCGGGGCGACCAGGTTGTCTTGCACGGACATCGTCAGGAACAACCCCTGAGCTTTGCGGTCTTCGGTGATATAGACGATCCCCTTGCGGATGGCATCCCGGGGGCGAACAATGGCCAGCTCATTGCCATTGAGGGTGATGTGCCCCGAGTCGACCGGATCGGCTCCGAAGATCGACCGTCCGATCTCCGTCCGACGGGCGCCGATCAGGCCCGCCATCCCCAGGATCTCTCCCTTGTGAAGCTCGAAACTGATCCCGCCAAAACGGCGCTTCCTCCCCAACCCCTCGATCTTGAAGTAGGCCTCCCCCAGAGCGCGCTCCGTTCGGTCGCCATACAGATTGGAAATCTGCCGGCCGACCATCATCGCCACAAGCTCATCCTCGGACGTTTCGTCGACCTTCTTGCTGCCGACGAACTCGCCGTCGCGCAGAACGATCACCCGGCTGGCAATCGAGAAGACCTCGAAGAGCTTGTGGGTGACGTAGATGAAAGACATCCCTTCATTCTGCAGCTTGCGGATGCTCTCGAAAAGGTAGGCCGACTCCCCCTCCGTGAGCGACGATGTGGGCTCATCCAGGATAAGGACTCTGGGATTCGTTGAGATCGCTTTGAGGATCTCCAGGATTTGCTGCTGGCCCATCGAGAGATGTTTGACCAGACGCCGAGGACTGATGGCAAGCTCGAAACGTCGGAGGAAGGCCTCGGTGTCGGCATAGAGCGCTCGCCAATCGATCATGTTGAGCGCCCCGACCGGTTGGCGGTTGGCGAAAATGTTCTCGGCCACCGACAGACTCCCAACCAGGGACGGCTCTTGCGGCACGACTCTGATGCCAGCGCGTATGGCGTCTTCGGGTGAGTTGAAGGAGACCGGCTCACCTTCCAGGAGAATCCTGCCTTCGTCGGGTCGAAGTGAGCCGCCGAGAACGTGCATCAGGGTGCTCTTCCCGGCGCCGTTCTCCCCAACCAATGCCAGGATCTCACCCTGCTCCAGGGTCAGGCTGAGGTGATCGACCGCCAGGACCCCTGGAAACGACTTCGTGATGTTCTCGCCTCTCAGCACCTCGATCATCAAGACCTCAATATTGAATGGGGCGGGGTACCCCCGCCCCATTCAATTGGAGATGCAGGATCCCGGCTACTCCGTGTACAGTTTGTTAGCGTCCAGGTAGTACTTCAGGTTGGTCTTGTCGATGTAGTTGACCGTCATGTAGACCATCGTTGGGCCGGAGGACGCGTTGGCCATGACATTATCGGTCGTGAGCGGCGCTTGGTAGTGGACATAGTTGTAAAGGACCTGCAGCGCCCAGAAGGCCATCGCCGCGTCGTCTTGAGCCACGGTGCCGGTAAGCGTGCCGTCTTGGATGGCCTGGAGGACGTCTGAGTTGCGGTCCATGGAGACCGTCAAGACCTCACCCGACTTCCCGGCTTCAGAGACTGCGGTGGCCGCACCAATCCCGGCTGTCGAGTCAGTGCCGACGAAGGCCGCCAGGTCCGGGTTGCGCGTCAGGATATCCTTGGCCACGCTGATCGCCGTGGCGGTGTCCGCCTTGGTGTCGCCAACCTGGACGACCTCGATGCCCGGATAGGCCTCGAAAGCCGCCCGGAAGCCGGCTTCACGATCGTCGAACATCTGGGTTCCGGGGATGCTCAGGACGGCCACCTTCCCCGCTCCCCCCAACGCCTCGGCCACATGGGTGCCTCCCACGTAGCCCAGATCGTACTGATACGAACCGACAAAGGTGCTCCGCTTGGACGTGGGAAGGTCGCCCAGAATCGTCACAACCGGAATGCCGGCCTCGACAGCCTTGTTGATCTCCGGGATGAGTGACGGGTCAACGGCGAAGACAACGATGCCCTTGGGCTTCTTGGCGATCGCCTGGTCGAAGGCGGCCACCTGCGCGTTGACATCGAAATCCGGCGGTCCAACATAGGTGGTCGTGACCCCCAGGGTCTCACCGCCCCACTTCCAGCCATACTTATGGGCGTTGAAGAATTCCAGGTTGCCCATCATCGAGACATAGATGTATTCCTCGCCCGAGGTATCGACGTCAGCCTCAGCTCCGCTGCTGGGGGCCGGCGTGGCGGCCGGCGCGCACGCCGCGAGCAGAAGTGCCGTTGCGCACAAGAAGCCGACGAGCGTTCTTACGGTTGTGCGATTCATGTGAGTCCTCCTTCTTTAGCTTCTTAGGGATAGAACCGAAGTCGTCGGTTCGAACCACGCTCAGGATGCATGACCCATAGGTCTGTCCTTTCCTCAGGCGTCCCCTGTATGCCCGATCTCGTTCCAGCAGGTGTGGTCCTAAGAACCGCTCGCTCACGTTCAGTTCCGTATGTACAGGCACTACCCGTCGCGCCTGCGGCCATAACTGCGGAGAGGCCATTTCTGGGCGGCATGGTCGTCAACCGTCGTGCATCAACATGCAGCCAGCGCTCACGCCTCCAGCACGGACTTGATGACCTCCATGTCCAGATCGTCCCAGATACCTTCCCACAGGAGTCGTCCACCCGGAACCGCGCGGTTGTCGCAGAAGAGCTCGATCTGATTTCCCTCCGGATCGGCGAAATACATCGCCCAACTGATGCCGTTGTCGATGGGCTTTACCGCCACCCCGGACTCCGACAGACTTATGAACGCCTCGGCAAAGGCCCTCCTATCCGGCAGCTCAAAAGCCACATGATCGAAACCCGCGCCCTCGGGTGAGGGCGATGGCCTCGTCCCTTCCACCTTCATCAGGGCGATTTCGTGATGGGCGTCGGTGCAGCCCAGGAAGGCGTACTCGTCGCCGACCCTCTCGGTGAGGGTCATCTTGAGGTGACCCGTGTAGAAGGCGGCCGCCCGTTCGATGTCCTGGACTTTGAGACGCAGATGCCCGATCTTCATGCTGCCTACACCTCTAGCGCGGTCGTTCGGCTCTTACGGCTGCAATCGCGGACGCCTCACCATGACTCCAAGAGGGCCGTCATGCCGTTGTCCACCATGAGGCTGGCCCCGGTGATGTAGGAGGCTTCATCACTGGCCAGAAAGGCAGCCGCTTCGCCGACTTCCTCGGGCTTGCCGAGGCGCCCCAGCACCTGACGACGTTCGACGGCCTGCTTGGCCTTCTCGGGGTCAGGATCGCCAGCAAAGATGCCCTGGATGAGCGGCGTGTAGATCCAGCCCGGGCAGATGGCGTTGACCCGGATCTTGTCCTTGCCATGGTCGATGGCCATCACCCGCGTCAGGGTGACCACCCCGCCCTTGCTGGCTGCATACGGGGCCGTGCCGCCTGCGTTCTGGTACGAGTGGACCGAGGCTATATTGACGATCGCCCCTCCCCCGGCAGCTTGGATGTGCGGGATGGCATATTTCGAGCAAAGGAAGACGCCGCGCAGGTTAACCGCCAGGCAGCGATCCCACTCCTCGGTCGAGGTGTCGAGCACGGTCTTGTACACGCCGATGCCGGCGTTGTTGACCAGAACGTGCAGAGCCTTGAAACGATTGACGGTTTCCTCGACCATCCGTTTGATCGCTTCCTCCTGCGCTACGTCGCATTCGATGAAGATCGGCCCGGCGCCGCTCTTCTTTAGCTCGGCAGCAGCCTTCTCACCTTCGGCCCGATTGACATCGGCGATGACCACCTTAGCGCCTTCCCGGAGAAAGACAGCGGCGATCCCCTTCCCGATCCCCATGGCGCCGCCCGTGACAATGGCAACCTTGTTCTCGAGTTTCATGAGCCAGCCTCCTGCGCGGGCATGATCATGCCTCGCATGCCGCGTCCCTACCAGGGATTGCGCGGCGTCGACAGAAACACCGGACCTTTTGCCCCGACGGCAACGTTGTCCTCGATGCGAATCCCACCGAAACCCTCAATGTAGACACCCGGCTCGACGCTCGTTACCATCCCTTCCTGCAGGATCCCGTCGGCCCCGGGCATCAGGAATGGGGTGAACTCATGATAGCGCAGGCCAACCCCGTGCCCGGTGATGTGAACGAAATACTCGGCCAGCCCTGCCTTCTCCAGAACGCGCCGGGCGGCGGCGTCCGGATCCGAGAACAATGCCCCCGGGCGAAGCTCACGCGCCGCAGCCTGCTGTGCATCCAGAACTGCGTTGTGGACTTCCTTCTGGCGGGCCGTCGGCTCTCCTGCCACGGCAACGTAAGTGAGATCCGACCAGTACCCGTCGACGACCGTGGCCAACTCGACCATCACCACATGGCCTTTCTCGACCGCTCGCGTGCTGGAGGGAACCAGCAGCGTCCCTTTTGTACTGCCAACAGGCCCAGTTCCCACTTCGGCCATCGCCCGGACCAGCCGGGCCCCTTTGTGACCGGGGCCGTCCGCCCGGATTTTGCCTTCGACCACCGCCCCGACCTGGGCCTCACTCATGCCCGGCTCCAGGCGGGCCAGAAACTCGCGCATGCCCATCTCGGCGATCTCGTTGGCAAGCCGAAGCTTCTGAAGCTCATACGCCGTCTTGCACGCTCGCACCGACTGCAGAAACGCAGTGGCGTCGACAAGCTCGCAGCCGGCGAACACTTCGTCCAGCATACCCTTCCATGGCTGCGCGGGCACAACTGGCTCGGCCGCCCGATAGCTGGGTCCGACCACTTCGAAGCTTTGTTCGATCCCGATCCTCGCCCGCTTTAGACCGAGCTTCTCCTTCGCCTGGGAAAGAAGTCGGCGGTAGTTGGCGTAGAGATCCCCGTCCTTCAGCAACCCCCAGCCGAAGGTCGCCACCTCGGTCCACGCCGGATCGGTGTAGTCGACTTCAACCTCCGGCACGAACAGGAGGGACTTCCCGTCTTTGGTGAAGACGGCCACAGAGAACGCGTGGTGGGGCCAGTAGTCGGTCAGATACACGATGTTCTCGGGAAGCCTGCAAATCAGCGCGTCCAACCTGGCGGATACCATCTCTCGCCGGACGCGGTCCAGACGATCAACATCGGGAGTTGTCATTGGATCCTCCTGGAATCCCCTTTCGATCTCGAGCAGATGCCTTTCGTCGCCATAGGAAGCTTTGTGCGGCCCAGTTGGCGGTGCCCAAGCTGCCTTGGGCCAGCAACCTAAGACTTCACCTCGCCGTCTCGATCGATCCGGCTTACACCCTCTCCTTCATAGGCTACGGCGACTAGGTCGGTGAGGATGATCTCGCCCGGCTTCATCACCCGGGCGCTTCCATTCTCGATCGCTTTGGCGACCCCGGCCGGCGGGTAGCTGGTGAAAGGCTCCAGGGCGCAGTTGTACGTGCGACCATACCACGGATAGTCGTTGTGCCCTCCGTAGACCTGCCACATCCACAGGTACTTGAACAGGTCCGCGTCCCAGGCCATACCAAAGCCCAGGCCCAGGCGAGGGTTGCTGAGCCCGTACCACCCCTCCTTCAGACTCTTGAAGAAGACGACATCAACGGATCGCGTATCCCTGCCGTGCACCTGTCGGATGTCTTCGAGTTTCTCTGTCCGGCGATTCATGACTCGCGGGAATTCGTATCCGTCGCCGGGTTGCCACAATCCGTTGGGGTGGTACGCCAGCACCTCGACCTTCCCTGCCGGCACGTCGACCCGGCAGGACTCGTCCAGGAACGGCTCGCCGAAGGCCGGGTGATGTCCCCACATGATGGCGTAGTCTTCACCGGACTCGTTCTCCAGCCTTTCGTTGATGTACAGGCATGCTTTGCCCCGCTCCATGGACAGCACCCTCTCGAGATTCAAGGGTGAGCGATAGCAGCGCGTCCTGGTCTTCAGGGACACTCGCTGCGGCGAGTCCTCCAGAAGTTGCGCTTCAAAA
>JALHUE010000194.1 GCA_022866145.1 Anaerolineales bacterium
CCCTGCGGTGAGCGAGGCGCCGGCCGTAGCATTCAGGTGAGCGGCCCACAGTGTGATGGGGATCGCACTGAGCGCGGCCAGCACGGCCGGCAGCCAGAAGGCCAGGTTGGCGGCCCGGACCTTGGTGAGGCCAGACAGGGAATCCAGCAGCAGTGCCATGGGCGATCCCGCTGCGTGGGTGTCCTCCCACTCCGCCCCGGACACCCAGGCGTACGCGTCGTGGGTCGCCAGCAGGTATTCCCCATCGACCCGGTGGATCGGCGCCTCCCAGCGCGGCGCCTCCAGGAGCCGAACGCCCGCGCTGATCAGGAAGGCCAGCGCGCAGACCCCAACTTGCTTCCACCGATCAGTAGAGGTAGCGCGGACGTGCTCCATGGCACTACTCTAGTCTGAAAGCCGCGGTGCGGGAAATCAATCCAGCCCGCCGGTCGTTGGAGCGCTTGGGGATGACCCCGCTGCAGATCGATACGCCGAAGGGACTGCCCCTTTGGGGACAGCCCCTTCGCATGATCCCGCCAGCAGGCGTCGCCGGCTGGGCTAGTTTGAGCTGATCTTGATCTGCTTGGGCCGCGCTTCGTCGGTCCTCGGCAAGCGAACCGTCAGCACGCCATTGGCGAGGCTGGCTTCAGCCTTCTCGGCGTCCACCGGCTCCGGCAGCTGCAGGGTGCGCTGGAACTCGCCATAGCTCAGCTCACGAAGCAGGTAGTCCGCCTTGTCGTCCTTCTCGCTGGGACGGACCTCGCCCCGCAGCGTGATGACGTCCCCCAGGATCTCGATCTTCAAGTCTTCCGGCTTCAAACCCGGCGTCACGGCCGTGATGACATAGCTTTCGTCGTCGGCGTGAATGTCCATTGGAATGCGCTGACCACCATTGAAGCCCACCGGCCGATCCATGCCTCTGTGAGTCATCGGCCCCGTCATGTAGTACCTAATCATCTGCCTGCCTCCAGTTCTGATATTTGACCCGTCTATTGCAGACAGCTTATCCATCGAGCATCAGCGGGGCATCAACGGTCGATACGAAGAGCGTTAACGGTCAGCCAGCCTGCTCTGGCCAAGCCCCGACGGTCCGCTGGCGCCTCCGCCCTACACTGGAGAGAACCAGGGCCGATCGAGCACAGGTCTCCGAATGGGCCCTGCCACATCTTGAGGGCGGCCACCCCCTGCCCAGCCTGCGGACTCATGCCAGCTGCTTCTTGTAGAACCGGTAGCGTTTGTAGATTTTGGCTCCGGCGTGATGGGCCAGGATCGCGGTGTCGGGGTTGTCCTCTCCGGTCAGGGAAAGATCCGCCCAGCGGTAGCCCTTGGGAACGGCCCGGCGTGCCATCTCCGCGAAGAGCAGAACGGCCACACCAGTATCCCAGTACTCCGGCAGCACCGCCACGCTCTTGACCGAGAGGCTGCTGGGCTGACGCCGCCGGTAGCGCAGGGCGCGGGCATAGTCCCAGGGGTAACGGAGACCGTTGAGGTGGATGAGGATCTCGTTGAAATTCGGGATGGCGGGAAACCAGCCAACCGATTTCCCGTCGGCTTCGGCGAACAGGATCAGATCGGGATCGGCCAGGTCTTTCAGCGGCAGCAGCATGGCAGCTACCGATGACCGGGTGTACGGGACGAACCCGGGCAGATGCTCCAGGGCCCGGTTCTGCAGGACCCAGATCCGATCGATCTCGCCCTCCAGGTCATTCATCTTGGCGCCGCGAATCAAGAAAGCTCTGCGGCGGCGCACTCCTTCCGCAAGTCGCTCCAGGCGCCTGAGGGAGCGAGCCTCCGGATCAATGTCGAAAGCGTAGGCCAGGCCATCGTCGTGCCGCTGGCGGAAGCCGAACCGCTCGAAGAAGGCTGGATAGTAGGCGGGATTATGACCGCAGAGGATGGCAGGTGGTCGGTCGCGGCCCTCAATGAGAACGCCGCGGCAATCTTCGCGATCCAGGTTGTAGGTCCCGCAGAGCATGGTCAAGCCATGGTCGCCGGCCCAACGTGCGGCTTGCTGGAAGAGGGCTTCGGCCACACCGTAGTCCTCGACGCACTCGAAGAAGCCCAGCGAACACTCGCCGGCCTCGCCGCCGTTCTCATGCGAACAGCACACCGTTCCTGCCATGCGCCCGTCCTTGTAGGCAGCGAAGAAGTCGGCGTAGCCGTTCTGGAAGAACAGACCTCGTTCCGGGTCGGTCGCCTTCGTGCGCTCTGAGAGCAGGGGCGGCACCCACAGCGGGTCGGATCGGTACAGGCGCCAGGGGAAGGTGAGGAAGGCCTGCTTCTGGTGGCGGTTCTGGACGGGCCGAACCTCAATCACAGTCGCTGGCCTAGGGCGTCGGTTCGGGAATCGGTTCGGGTGTCGCTTTGCGGCGCTCTTCCAGTTGGCGATTGATCTCCTGGTAGTTGTCGCGGCCGAGCGGAAACAGCAAGGTGAACACGATTCCCATCACCAGCGCCAAGGCCGGGATCGGGCCCGCCACCATGCGGATCCCGAAGATGGCACTGTCGGGCTGGACGGCGCTGTTGGGGACATAGCCGCTGGCCTGCAGGATGAGCAGCGCCGCCGGCACCGCCAGCGACGAAGCGACCTTCTGGGCCAGCGTGATCAGGCTGTAGAACATGCCCTCATTGCGCTTGCCGCTCTGAAGCTCGCCGTACTCGATTGCATCGGGGATGATCGCCCAGGGCATCACATGCATCGCCGAGACCCCGACCCCGGCCAGAACGCACAAGGTCATGATCAGCGGCATTCCCGTGGCGGGGCTGAGCGAGGCCAGGACCATCAGCACCACGGCCAGAAAAGCGATGCCGATAATGTATGCCCAGCGCTTGTTCAGATGGCGCGAAATCCAGGCCCACAGGGGCAGGGCGGCCAGGGCCACCACGAAGATCGTCCCCAGAATCATGTCGCTCTGCGACTCGCGCTCGACGACGTACTTGACGTAGTACAGCAAGTTCACCTGGATAATGGCCATCGTCACGCCATTGAACAGGAACAGCATCAGCCCAAACACAAACGGCCGATTTCTCCAGGAGGCCCTGATCGACTCCCTGAATCCCGATTGCGGTTGGTGCATGAATTCTTCCCGCTCCCGCGTTCCCCAGAACACCACCCACAGGGGCAGGGCGGAGATCAAACCGAAGAGGGCACCCATCCTCCAGACCCGGCCGGCGTGCTCCGGATTGAACCCGTTCACGATCGAAAGCGGCAGGGTGAAGGCGATCAGGCTGCCCAGGATGGAGAAGAACATGCGGGTGCTGGTCAGCGAGGTTCGCTCATCGTAGTCGCTGGTGATTTCCGGCGTCAGGGCGTAGAACGGCATGTAGACGAAGGAGGCGGCGGTGTCGAACAGGGCGAAGGCCAGGGCGTAGTACAGCGCCAGCGCCGGGACCGACTCGACCGGCGGCCGCCACCACAACAGGCTGAAGGCCAACGCGAAGGGCAGAGCGCCGAAGAGCAGGTAGGGACGCCGGCGTCCCCAGCGCGTGCGGGTGCGATCCGACAGGTACCCCACCAGCGGGTCGTTGATGTAGTCCCACGTGCTGCCGATGAAGATCGCCAGGGCGGCAACGGCCGGCATGACCCCGACTACTTCCGTCAAGAAGATGGCGAAGTACACGCTCAGAATGGTGTTGGTCAGGCTGAAACCCAGATCGCCTGAGCCGTAGGCCCACTTCTCGCGCCTGGACACCCTTGCGGTTGCGGCCATGCCGGATAGCTCCCGGAGCGTGATTGCGCCGTAGGTAGAACCCCTTCCGAACGGTTACGCGACGGCCGCCTCTGGATTGGCGGCCTTTTCCGGGGCCTTGCTGGAGAGGCTGCTTCCGCCGCTTGGCCGCAGACCGGGCCGGGAACCCATCTGGCGCTCCCCGGAGGATCGCCCCACCCAAGGCCGCCGCCCCTCGTCCGCCAGAGCAAGACCCACCGGCCTACCCGGCCGGGACATCACTCCAGGGGAGGATACCAGGCGACCCGGGTGCCGTTCACAACCAGCAGCAGGCCCTGTGCATCAAACGTCAGGCCGAACGGAGTTCCCTGCACGTCAATCGTCCCCAGATGACGCCCATCCCGATGGAAGACCTCCACGCCATCGATGTCCCCCACATAGATGCGCCCCTGGTCATCGACCGCGATCGAGGACGGCGCTCGCAGTTGGCCAGTTTCGTCGCCGGAACTGCCCACGCGGTTGAGGAATCGCCCCTCCGGCGAGTAGACGAACACACTCTGGGTGAACGTACCCAGGCCATACAGGTTGCCCTCGCCGTCGGCCGCCACCCGCAGGTCCAGCTCCGATTCGCCGGACGGTCCACTGGCCGCTGCCGGGATGGTCAGCTCGACCTGCCTGCTCCGTCCGAAGGTCACCAGATTGTCCTGCCCGGCGGCGTACCAAAAGGCGACCAGGCCGCCGTCGGCCGTCATGGCCACATCGTCAAAGCCATCGCCCGCCGGGTGATCCACCGGCTGCAGCACTTCGCCAGTCTCACCCTGGAAGCGCTGAATCGTTCCACCCTGAACCAGAAAGACGGTTCCGTCCCGACCGACGGCCAGGCCTCGCAGCGGACGATCGCGATCGGCATGCCATTGAGTCAGGAAGCCGCCCTCGGCGTCGAAGACTTGCACCCGTCCGCCCTGGTACTCGCCCACATAGATCCGGCCTTCGCCGTCGACGCCAATGCTGCGGGCATCGGTGAACCGCCCGGGCCCGATCCCTTCCCCACCGAAGGAGGGGATGGTCGTCGCCTGGGGGAGGTCCGCCTGCAGCGCCGACAGCGCCGTGGCGGCGGGCAGGACGGCCACCGCCGTCCCGAGGCCGATGCCGCCCGCCACCAGCGCAATGACCAGCCCGGTCAGGGAGATCACTCCGACAATCGTCACAATCAGGCAGGTCAGTCCCCTCGCCCGTTCGGGGGATCGGGAGGACACCTGGATGACCAGGTTTGGCGGCTGGGGAGGTTGCTGGCCCGCCACCTCAGAGACATCAATCGTGTGGCGGCAGTACGGGCAGCGCGTCGTCGGCTGTTCGCGGACCAGGTTCAAGGGTGCACCGCATCCAGGGCAGGCGATCACCTCGGCCATCGTCCCTCCATTCACCGCCGCACACGTATCCCGCCAGAGCGATCCCACCGTCGGCCATCCCTGCAACGACGAGGAACCTGCCACCCAACCGCGCGTGGAAGAGCCATTCTACCCGGCGAGGCTTGTCCGACGAGGACGGTCGTTGACCTCGGCCCGGCCTGTAAGCCGACTGGAAGGCCGCCCGGGACGCCGTTCTGCGTAGAATGGATCCAGACGCCCGGCATGGCCGGACCGTCGCCGCTGTGCGCACCGATGGACGGCACGC
>JALHUE010000195.1 GCA_022866145.1 Anaerolineales bacterium
ATCGACCGGTGACCGACTCTGAACTCGACCACCTGAAGATGAACGGGCGCATCGAGCGCTACGACACCCGCCTGGCGCACCTGCTGCCTCTGCCCGAACCGCCCCGTCGCGCCCTCGAGTAGCTCGTCCAGAACGACCTCCTCGCTTCGGCCGCCCCCCAGCCAGATTCCCCTTGGCGACGGCTTCCAGTCCACCCCACGCCTCGCTGGCTGCGGGACCTTCGCCCGCCGAGGTACCCGCCACCCCAACCTGCTGCAGCCCTGGCTGGCGATCTCCTCGCTCGCAGATTGCCGGAGCGGAAGCTGCCTGGCGGCACCCAGCGGACCGCTGTGGAGCCGCACGGCCATCTCAGGCCATCGCAGGCTGTGGTCCCTATCCCCGGCTCTTGGGCCTCCCCCCGGAGGACAGCGTGGGGATCTCCGGTTGGAGGCAACCCCTCACCGGCCTATAATCTGCTGAGGAGGGTCCAGCCCATGGAAGTGTCTGCTGCCATCCGCACCAAACGCGCCGTGCGTGAGTTCGCCCCTACCCCGCTGCCGGTCGAGGTCGTCAGTCGCATCCTGAACGCCGGTCGCCGCGCCCAGTCCTCCAAGAACACGCAGCCCTGGCAGTTCATCGCCATCCAGGATCGACCCACGCTCGAGCACCTGGCCAAGCTCGGTACCTACGCCGGCCACCTGGCCGGCGCCGCCCTGGGGGTGGCGTTGGTGACCCCCGACCCGGACCAGCGCTGGTCGATCCTGTTCGACGCCGGGCAGGCTGCAGCCTACATGCAGCTCGCCGCCTGGGAGCTCGGGCTCGGCTCCTGCCTGGCCACGATCTACCAGTTGGACGCAGCCCGGGAGTTGCTGGGTTTCCCGAGCGATATGGTTTGTCACGTCGCGATCTCCTTCGGCTATCCGGCCGACCCCAGCGTGCTTCAGGCTCCCCTGCGCTCCGGCGGCCGGAAGGTGCTCGAGAACATCGTGCACCTCGACCGCTGGCACAGTGCTTGACCGCTTCAACCCGCCCGCAGCTGCCCGGTCTGCGCGTCCAACTAGACGCCCGCTGTCCTGACCCCTCTCCCCGCGAAAGGAGACTTGCATGACTTCCAGCCGGATCGTTCGAGCACCGCGCGGCCCAGAGCTGCACTGCAAGTCGTGGCTGACGGAGGCGGCCTTCCGAATGCTACAAAACAACCTGGATCCTGAGGTCGCGGAGCGGCCGCAGGACCTGGTGGTCTACGGCGGGCGCGGACAAGCCGCCCGCGACTGGGCGAGCTTCGACGCCCTGCTCGCCAGCCTGCAGGCGCTGGAGCCCGATGAGACGCTGCTTGTCCAATCCGGGAAGCCGGTGGTCGTGTTCCGCACCCACCCCGACGCCCCCCGCGTTCTGATCGCCAACTCCAATCTCGTTCCCCACTGGGCGACGCAGGAGCACTTCGACAGCCTGGTAGCACGTGGCCTGATGATGTTCGGCCAGATGACCGCCGGCTCGTGGATCTACATCGGCACGCAGGGCATCCTGCAAGGGACCTACGAGACCCTCGGGGCCCTGGCCCGCCAGCGGGGATGGCCTTCGCTGCGGGGCAAGTTCGTCCTGACGGCCGGCCTGGGCGGAATGGGCGGGGCACAGCCGCTGGCCATCACCATGAACGAGGGGGTGGGCTTGGTGGTCGAGGTCGATCCCGAGCGGGCCCGGCGCCGTCTCGAACATGGCTACGTCGATCAGGTCGTGGACACCCTCGAAGAAGCGATGACCTTGATCGAGCAGGCGCTGTCCGCCGCCCAGCCACTGTCGGTCGGGTTGATCGGCAACGCCGCCGAGGTCTACCCGGACCTCTACCGGCGCGGCATCGTGCCCGATGTTGTCACCGACCAGACACCGGCCCACGATGTGCTGATGTACATTCCAGACGGATTGAGCCTACTGGCGGCCGAAGCGCTGCGGCGGGAGCAGCCGCAGGTGTATGAGCAACGTGCCCTGCAGTCGATGGCGCGGCATGTGCAGGCGATGCTCGCCTTCCGGAAGGCCGGGGCCGAGGTCTTCGACTACGGCAACAATCTCCGCCAGCGGGCCTTCGACGCTGGCGTCCGGGAGGCCTTCGAGTTCCCAGGCTTCGTCGCGGCCTATATCCGCCCGCTGTTCTGCGAGGGCAAAGGTCCTTTCCGCTGGGTAGCTCTCTCCGGCGACCCGGAGGACATCTACCGGACCGACCGGGCCGTTCTCGAGCTGTTCCCGCAGGATGAACACCTGCGGCGCTGGCTGACGCTGGCCCGGGACAAGGTGCGCTTTCAAGGGCTGCCGGCGCGGATCTGCTGGCTCGGCTATGGCGAACGGGTGCGAGCCGGGCTGAAGTTCAACCAGATGGTCGCCGCAGGCGAACTGGGCGCTCCGATCGTCATCGGCCGCGACCATCTGGACGCGGGCTCGGTGGCTTCGCCCAACCGCGAGACTGAGGGCATGGCCGACGGCACGGATGCGGTCTCAGACTGGCCGATCCTGAATGCCCTGGTGAACGCCGTCGGCGGCGCCACCTGGGTGTCCTTCCATCATGGCGGCGGGGTGGGCATCGGCTTTAGCCAACACGCCGGACAGGTGATCGTCGCCGACGGCACCCCTCAGGCCGCCGCCCGCCTGGAGCGGGTGCTGACGACCGACCCGGGCATGGGCATCGTGCGCCATGCCGACGCCGGCTACCCGGAGGCCATCGCCGCCGCCCGGCGACATGGGCTGAAGATGCCGATGCTGCGCTAGCGCCCTAGCCCGCAGCCTGCACTCCACCAAGCGACCGCGTGGCTACACACCGCTCGCCGGCCACTTCTGGCAAGGCGGGAGCACCCGCGGGCACCCCGCCGACGGGGCCCTGCTCCAGACAGGGTAGCCTTCCGCCAGCCTGCCTGCGATACAATCCTGCCCATGCCCCGACGCCGGACTCCTGTAATCCTGCTGGCATCGGCCCTGCTCGTGCTGGCGGTTCTCACGGCCTTTGGCCCTGCTGAACGTAGCTTGGGCTCGAATGTGCGTCTGGTTTACCTGCACGGCGCCTGGGTGTGGGCAGCCTTGCTCGGCCTGGGCGCGGCAGCAGCCTGCGGAGGCATCGCCCTGGTCACGCGCCGGGTGGCATGGCAGGCGTGGTCCCGGGCACTGGGGCTGGCCGGGACGGCGTTCTGGGTAACCTACCTGCCGATCAGCTTGCTGACGATGCAGATGAACTGGAATGGTTTGTTCCTCCAGGAACCGCGCTGGAGGCTGGGCCTGCATTTCGCCGTCGCGGCAATCGTGCTTCAGATCGGATGGAAGCTCCTCGACCGGCCGACCTGGACCAGCGGCGGCAACCTGCTGTTCTTCATGGCGCTGACCCTGGCCCTCGTCGGCGCCGAACAGGTTTTGCACCCTCCGGCACCGATCGCGGCCTCCGGTTCCGCGGCGATACAGGGCTTCTTCCTGGCGATGCTCGCGGTCGCCCTGATTGCTGAATGGCTGCTCGCTCGCTGGCTGCGCGCTGTCCGCGCCTGATCGGATGGCCCGCCCGGCCCGCCTTCGCCTGCGCTACCAGCTGATCCTTTTCGCGGCCGTGCGCACGGTGTTCAACACCGGCCACCGGCTGGTCTATCCCTTCCTGCCGGTCATCGCCCGCGGCCTGGGCGTCGATCTGCAGACCGCGGCCCTGGCCGTCAGCGCTCGCTCCATGCTGGGCATCTTCGGGCCGGCCATCGGCTCCGCTGGGGATCGGTTGGGCCGACGCCGGGCGATGGTCACTTCCCTGGTGATGCTGGGCATCGGTTTCGCCTTGGTCGCACCGTTCCCGATCTACCTGGTGTTCGCCCTGGCGTTGGGGATCGCGTCCGTCGCCAAGATCCTGTTCGACTCTTCGATGCAGGCCTATCTCGGGGACTTGGTGCTGTACGCTCGCCGGGGACTGGCCATCGCCGTAACCGAAATCGGCTGGTCGCTGGCCTCGCTGGTCGGCCTACCCCTGGTTGGGCTGATCATGGCCCGCTCGGGTTGGGCGGCGGCTTTCCCCTGGATCGCGGCCCTGGCCCTCGGCGGCGCCCTGGCGCTGCGTTTCGTCCTTCCGATTGACACGCGCGCGATGGCTACCCGGATGCGAGTCTCCCAGGGGCTGCGGGTCGTTGCCCGGCACCGCATCGCCCTGGCTGCACTGGCAGTCGGGCTGCTGATCAGCACCGCCAACGAAGTGGTCACCATCGTGTTTGGCGCCTGGTTGGAACAGGCCTTCGCGCTGCAGATCGTCGCCCTGGGGGCGGCCTCGATGGTCATCGGCGCCGCCGAACTGGCCGGCGAGGGATTGGTGGCCGGGATTACGGATCGCCTCGGGAAGGTGCGATCGGTGGCTTTCGGGATTCTGCTGAACACGCTCTCGGCCGTCTTGCTCCCCTTACTTGGCCAAAGCCTGCCCGGAGCGGCGGTCGGGCTGTTTCTCTTCTACGTCACGTTTGAGTTCACCCTGGTCAGCGCCATCCCATTGATGACCGAGCTGGTTCCGACGGCCCGGGCTACCATGATGGCCAGTAACATCTCTTCACATGCCCTTGGGCGGGCGCTGGGCGCGCTTCTCGGCCCAGCGCTGTTCGCCTTGGGGTTCACCGCCAACGGCCTGGCCGCCGCTGGCCTCAACCTGTTGGCCCTGCTGCTACTGGTGTTGTACGTCCGCGAGTAGAATCGCGGCCGTGGCAGGACCGGCGTGGGCCAGCCCACATCCCGCGCCGCCGCTTTTCGGGCCCCTGCCCCCACCTCCCGCAAGGCCTGCAGCCGGACCTAGGGCGGGCAAGATCCTGGGGCAACGACTCTTCAGCCGGAGGCGATCGCGCACATGACCCAGCACGCTCATGCCGGCGCCGACCTCCCTTCAGCCACAAACAGTGAAGTGGACCTGCTCGTGCACTCCGCCTCCCAGCTGCTCACCCTTGGCGGAGGACCCCAACGCGGTTCGCGCCTGGGGGATCTGGGGGTGATTGAACACGGCGCCGTGGCGGTCCGCCAAGGACTCATCACGGCAGTCGGGTCGACGAACGACCTCCGCCAGCGCTGCCGGGCCCGTCAGGAGATCGATGCCTCCGACAAGGTGGTACTTCCCGGCTTTGTGGACCCGCACACGCACCTGGTGTGGTCCGGAGATCGCGCCCTGGAATTCGAACAGCGCCTTCAGGGCAAG
>JALHUE010000196.1 GCA_022866145.1 Anaerolineales bacterium
ACAGGCTACCTGCTGCCCTGGGACCAGAAGGCATTCTGGGCGACAACGGTGGGAACTGAAATCGCCGGTGTGGCGCCGATCATCGGCCAGACCATGCTGCGGATTCTGCGTGGCGGCCCGGAGCTCTCCGCCGTCACACTTGCCCGGTTTTTTGGGGTACACGTCTGGGTCCTTCCGGCGACTCTGACCCTGCTCCTGCTCCTCCATCTGTACCTGGTGATTCGGCATGGAATCAGCGCCGTGCCGGGGCGGAAGGAGTAGGCGATGAACGAACAGGACAAGAAGCAATACCAGGCGGAGTATACCGAGGCCAAGAAGAAGGGTGTCCCCTTCTTCCCCGATATTCTGTTCAAAGACGCCGTCATCGCTCTGGCCGTCTTCCTGATCTTGATCGGGCTCGCCTACGCTGTCGGGATCCCCTTGGAGGCTCGGGCAAACCCGGCCGACACTGGCTACAGCCCGCGGCCCGAGTGGTATTTCCTGCCTGTTTTTCAACTGCTGAAGTACTTCCCGGGGAAGCTGGAAGTGATCGGCGTCTTCATCTTTCCAACCATCGGGATTCTTCTGCTGCTGGCATTGCCGCTCCTCGATCGTGGACCTAAGCGGCATTTCCTGCAAAGACCTTTCGTCACGGGCATCACCTTGCTGGTCCTGGTCGCCGGGATCGGTCTGGGAATCCAGTCGGTCCGGGAGGCCCCGCCCCCGGGCGAGGCCGTCGCCGGAGACCAGATCGCCGCGTTATATTCCCAGAACTGCTCCTCCTGCCATGGCCCCCGGATTGATGTCGCCGCGGGCACCGACCTGCACAACATCATCGCCCAGGGAAGCCACGAAGGGATGCCTGCCTGGAATGGCGACCTGACCTCCGACCAGATTGACGCCCTAGCCGGATTCATCCTTTCGCCCGCAGGCAGCGAGCTCTTCAGCGACAACTGCGGCGCCTGTCACCAAGCGGTCGATCTCGTGGCAAGTGATCCGATCGAGCTGCGGAGTTCATTGGATCTGGGCCTCACCTACCCCCCCCACAGCGGACAGGAAATCCCGGACTGGTCCAAGAGCCTGACGGCAGATGAGCGCGCCTCACTCCTCAACTTCCTGGTCGCCCCGGACGGGGAACGTCTCTTCGAGGTCAACTGTGCCTCGTGTCATGGACAGGCCGTCGCGTTTGGCGGCGATCAAGCCCAACTCCGCGAGATCATTCTCAAGGGCGGACGCCACCTCGACATGCCCGCCTGGCGCGATCGCCTGAGCGACGCACAACTCGATTTGCTGGCGCAGTACGTGGTCGACCCGGCCAGCGCCCTCGAAGCGTCGGCTCTCTTCGCCAGCAACTGCAGCTCTTGCCACGGCCCGCGTGTGCCTTCTGCCAGCGATGTGGCCTCAGCCAAGGAGATCATTGCCAGCGGCGGCGCACATGAGACCATGCCCATCTGGGGCGACGTCCTCACGGCCGAGCAACTTGATGCCCTGACCCAGTATGCGCTGCAGGCCGCCCGCGGCACCCCCAGCGAAGTGGGTCGGGAGTTGTTCGCCGGCAACTGTGCAGGATGCCATGGAGATTTCGGCGAGGGCGGGGCGAATCCCGCCCGGGCCGGGGACATCATTGCCCCGATCAGTTCCCGAGAGTACCTGGGGACGCGAGATGACCAGACCCTGCGGCAGGTGATCTCGCAAGGCCAGCCTGACTTCGGCATGTCGCCCTTCGGGACGGCCTTCGGCGGTCCTTTGGACGATGAGCAGGTCAACGCCATCGTCGCCTTCCTCCGCACATGGGAGGACAATCCTCCGGTTGAGACCCCGCCCGAGGTGGCCGCGGTCACCGCACCGCTGAGCGCCAGCCAGATCTTCACTGATATTTGCGCCCGGTGTCACGGACCGGCTGGCGAGGGTGGCCTGGGCCCAGCTCTGCGAGGGGGAGAATTCCAGAGCCGCTACGCCACCGACCAGGCGATCTTCGACACAATCAGTGAGGGCCACGAGGCGACGGCGATGATCGCCTGGGGAGAGATTCTGACCTCACTGCAGATCCAGGAGCTGGTGCAGTACATCCGCGGATTGCAGCCAACCGAGGTCCCTCCGTCCGCTGGCCCGCCCACCTTCTCGGCTGACGTCGCCCCGATCTTCAAGGCCCGATGCGCCGCCTGCCATGGAAGCATGGGCGGATGGGATTCCTCCAGCTACTCGGCGGTCATGACCAGCGGAGAGCGTGCGCCGGTCATCGTCCCGGGCGATGTTCAAGCCAGCTTGCTGGCCTCCTTGCTCCAGGGGGACCCGACGGCGGGAATGCAGATGCCTCCCGGAGGCGGCCTCCCGCCGTCCGAAGTCCAGACCATCTTGGACTGGATCGCAGGTGGGGCCCCGGAGTAGCCAGCGTGTCGGCCTATAGTCAGACTTGACTTCACGGACCGCCGGGCGACCCCTGGCGGTCCGTTGCGCTTGCTTGACCTTGCCAACAGGAGCTACCCAGAACTCCCCTTTGTGCAGGGTTGCACATTGGTGTATACTCTGTTTGCCCCACTTGCCTAGGGTGTTCACCCTATCCCCCAGGCATAGGTGTGCTGATTTCCGGCACGGGGATCCTAGCTCAATGCGTCCTGACTTGGGCCATCGAGACCGGAGTTGCCGCATAGGGTGATCAGGCGGAGAATTGGCCGGGGAACGCTCAGCCCGGGTCAATCCTCCGCAGCGGATGGAGGAGGTGACTTCGCACACATAGACCGTTTGGCTGTCGTATGGGTAGTGAACCTTGCCAAAACTCGAGGAGAGTGCTGAATGTCAAGAAAGAACTTTGCCATCCTAGCGTTGTTGCTGGCTGGCGCGGTAATTCTGGGGGCCTGTGCTGCTCAACCGGGCCCTCTAGGCCCCGCGGGCCCTGCCGGCCCCGCCGGCCCCGCCGGCCCTGCCGGCGCGGCGCCGGCTGCGGCGGACTTGACCTGCACCGAATGCCACAACGACACCACCCTGCTCGTCTCCAAGGAAGCGCAGTTCCGCGAGTCCTCGGTCCACGGAACGGGCGAGTCCTTTGTGAGAGGTGAAGAGACCAACTGTGCCGGCTGTCACGGCACCGAGGGCTCCAAGGCCCGCATCGGCGCCGGCCTGCCGCCACATGATGCGTCGGTGACCGGCATCGTCAACGTCTCGCCGTTCGACTGCCGGCTCTGCCATCAGATGCACACCACGTACACCTCGGCCGACTGGGGCCTGACCGGCGGCGAGCAGGCCGTGGTGCTGGAGAAGACCGGCGGCACGTACGACGGCGGCGCAGGCAACCTGTGCGCCAACTGCCATCAGATCCGCAACGATCTCCCGGTCGCGACCGGCGGGAACATCGAGATCACCAGCGCCCGCTTCGGCACGCACTACGGCGTGGAATCCCAGATGCTCCTGGGCGAGGGCGGTGCCGCGGGTGTGACCGGTAGTCCCAGCTCGCACTACGCCACGGTCGAGGACACCTGCGTGGCCTGCCACATGGGCGAGGAGTTCAATCACACCTACGCGCCCGCCGTGGAGCGCTGCGTGGCCTGCCACGCCGATGCCGAGAACTTCGACATGAACGGCGTTCAGACCGAGGTCACGGCGATGCTGGCCGAAGTCAATGCCAAGCTTCGGGCCAAGGGCATCCTGGGCGAGGACGACCTAGCGGTCCCCGGCACGTATCCGGAGGCCATCGCCACGGCCCTGTGGAACTACAAGCTCGTCGAGTATGACGGGAGCATGGGAGTCCACAACTCGAAGTACGCCAAGGCGCTGCTCCAGTCGGCCTTGGACGCGCTGAAGTAGTCGGACTCAGGTTCGCCGTACGGTCAAAGCCGGGCGCCCGCAGGGGTGCCCGGCTTGTTCTTTGGTCAGGTATTGTGGGCCAAGAAGGGGATCGGTCCACCTCTCGCCGCGCCAATCCGGAAGGGATTGCGGCTGCGTAGTGGAACTACAAGGCGATCCTTGAGGACGCCAGCGACGGGTTCCATAAATCGGCTTTCACCCGGGCATTGCTCTCCCCGGGTTCTCAAAGGCCTGAAGGAGCCCACCCCGATTGCAGGGGGGCCCGCGCCCCCCCAGAGCGACAACGGGGCTTGGGCGTTGCCCAAGCCCCGTTGTCGTCCCCTTTGCCCTCGACGGCGGGCCGCTTTCGAGGGCGACCGACACCCGGAATCGTGTGTCGCCTAGGGCACATATGGGGTGATTCCCCAGTCGGCATGCGCCGTGACTCCCATCAGCAATCTCCGGCGCGCGCCGGATTCCCTTGTCTCTTCCAATCGACTATCGTAGAGGCAGCCGACGGGCATCCGAGGGCGATATGTTCCGAGTCACATTGGTAGCCATACTGGCAACACTGGGGTTGACGATCCCGTTCCTCGTCTTCGGCGTCTTGGGCACCGCCTGGCTGACGCAGAACCTCACCTGGTGGGCGACATCGCTGGCATCGGCGACACAGGTCAACTGGGCGGATCTGGCGATGGAAGGCTGGTCGCGCTGGCCCGAAGCCCTGGGGATGGTGGTCGGCCAGG
>JALHUE010000197.1 GCA_022866145.1 Anaerolineales bacterium
CGTGAACCACCAGCGCCAGGATGGTCTCCTGGCGCTCCGTCAAGTCTTGCATCGCGCCCACCTCCAATTAGCACTCTCAGTCGGGGAGTGCTAACAGGTCGGGTTTGATGATAGCATGCGGGAAATGTGTCGTCAAGTCAGGCTGTGGTCCGGGCTCAGGACTGCGGAGTCTGGACGGATCACCGTCCCTGACCGGTTTCGGCGCTGGCGAGTTGAGGTCGCAATTGGGCCTCCCCAGCCGCAAGCTGAGGAAGGCAGGTCATCCCTGGCGTGGTGCGCGCCGGCGCCGGCCTTCCCGGCATTTCCCCAGGACAACTGACACGACTACGTTGCTGCTCCGATCTCAGGCCGCCTACTCTGGCCGGAGTGGAGAGCTATGAGCCGCAAGCTAGGTAGCCTCGTGTCTCACCCATCCCTGCTGGCGGCATACGCCGTGCTCGCGATGCTGGCCACGAATGCTGGCCAGATGCGGCCCGCCGTCGGGCTGCGGCCGCTGCTTGGCCTGCTCGCCGGTTCGGCTGTCCTCTGTTTGATCCTGCGTCTCGTCCTTGGCGATGCCCATCGCGCCGGCATGGCAACCAGTCTGCTGGTTGTGATCCTGCTTTCATACGGACACGTGTACGATGCGCTCAAAGATGCCCTGCCGGGGTCCTCGCCCCGTTGATCCGGCATCGTTGCCTAGTGCCGCTGGTGGCGCCAGCCACCCTGGCCCCGCCCGCGGGCAGGCCGCTGCCGGACGTCTACGACTTAATCATGGACGCCTACGAGCGAGATGATGTACTGCTGGAGATGCACAACTTCGACATCACCCCCATCCTGCGGGAACTCGAGGCGCGAGGCTTCTATGTCGCTCGTGGCAGCCTCAGCAAATTCCGCGAGACGGAATTGTCCCTGACCTCAGTTCTCAATCTCCACTATGTGCAGTCTTTCCAGGATGTGTACTCCCCCCGAGCGCATCTCGACCTGGGGGATCATCCGGAAGATCTCCCGGAACCGTCTGCGCCACGAACTGGAGTGCCTGGGCTACCGGACAGTCGCCTTTGAGACGGGGGCCGTCGGGTCGGAGTGGGAAGGGACCGACTACTTCTACTCCCGGAACTCCGGGCCGTTTGCCGGCCGGAGTCTACTGAGAGGTGTCTCGCGCTTCGAGGCTAGGCTGCTGGATGCCACCTTCGCCCAGGCTTTTCTGGACGCGCTCCGGCAGTCGGAGGTTGCCGGCCAGCCGGCGATGATCGATCCGCTGGACGACGTCCGAGAGCGAATCCTGTTCGCCTTCGACGAACTCGATCGCGTGCCTGCTCTGCCCTCGCCGAGACTGGTCTTCGTTCACATCCTCTCTCCGCACCCGCCGATGGTGTTCGCGAGGAACCAGAGCCGGTCAACGCCGCGGAGTTTGGAACAACCCTGGGGGGGAGGACGGCACTCAACGGCTGCTGGACGCGTACAGTGACCAGGTGTACTACCTCAATCCCCGGCTAGTTCAAGCGGCGGATTCCATCTTGACGCAGTCTGAGACTCCCCCATCATCGTCATTCAAGGCGATCACGATTGGGCGGATCGAAATCACGAAGACAAGATGTCCATCCTCAACGCTTCCCACCTTCCAGGTGGCGGGGCCGGCCGCCTGTATCCGACCACTACCCCGGCGAGCAGTTTCCGGCTGATCCTGGATCAGTACCTGGGTGGTAGCTCCGCTCTGCTCGACAACATCACCTACTTCTCCTATGAAACGGATATGCATGGATTCGAGGTGGTCCCCCACATCTAGGTGCCGGACGGCTGCTGACCAAGCGCCGCCCCCGGTCGGCTGCAGGATGGCTTGAACCCTCCCCATTGGAATAGGCACAGACGCTCTATTTATCCAGCCGGCGTCAGCCGCCCGGGGATTGTGTCAGCAACAACGATGTGACCGCATGGCTTGACAGTGCCCGACTGCACCGATATCATATTCCTCTCCCATCAGGGGCTAGGGACCGAGGTAGCGGATCGTGGAAAGCCTGCCAAGCGTTACCGACAGTTCTTTTGAGACAGTCGTCCTGAGCAGCGAACTGCCTGTGCTTGTCGATTTCGGCGCCGCTTGGTGTCATCCCTGTCGTCAGCTGGACCCGATCGTTGAAGAACTGGCTGGTGAGTGGCAGGGGAAGGCCAAGATCGTCAAGCTAGACATTGACGCCAACCTGGGTACAACCACCCGCTTTGGGGTGATGAGCGTCCCAACCCTGATCCTGTTCGTGGCCGGAGAGCCCACAGAGCGAAGTAGCGGATACCAGCCGAAGAAGAAGGTGGTTGAGCGCTTCGGACCCCACCTGGGCCTGTAAGTCCTCGCCCTCGGATCCGCCTGGTCACCCACCGACGACCCTTCCAGCTGATGGAGTATTGTCTGCCAGCGATGGCCGTGAAGACCCCAGTGGGAAGCTCGCGCCCCACAAAAGACCCCGCCTCCTGACCAGGGGTCTCCCGACCCGCCGGCTGCACCTCGGCCACTATGTGGGCTCGCTCGCCTACCGCGTCCAGCTGCAGGATGAGTACGACTGCTTCTTCATCGTGGCTGACCTGCATACGCTGACGACGCGGCCGGAGAAGCCGGCCTTGCTCGCGATTGGAGAGAACGTCCAGCAAATGGTCCTCGACTACCTGGCGGCAGGGATCGATCC
>JALHUE010000198.1 GCA_022866145.1 Anaerolineales bacterium
TCTCGCCGAGGCGGGTTCCTCACGGCCGACAACCCGCCCTTCCGAACCGGTCTTGCGTTCTGAGGCGGCTCCTGCAAAGGGCGCCGAGGAATTGCGGAATCCCTTTGCGCACAACGAAGCTCATCAGCCTGAGTTCCGCTGCGCCGGGTCAAGCACCTCCGCCAGCGCCGTCACCTGGCTGCTGTGCACCAGGGCGATGACCTCATCGACGGGCTGCAGCACCACATCGCCCCGCGGCACGATCAGCTGCCCCTTGCGGATGACGGCGACAATGGTGCAGGCATCGGGCAGGACTAGGTCGCGGATGGCCTTGCCGGCGGCGATGGCGCTGGGAGCGACCTTCTCCTCGACGATGGCGTATTCACCCTTGCGCAGCTTGAGCAAGGTCATCATGTCTCCGAGCGACATCTCCTCGGCGATCAGGTTCGCCATCAAGTCGGCCTGGTTGATGGCAACATCCACGCCCATCTCGGGGGTGAACATCCAGGCGTTCTTGGGGTTGCTGACGCGGGCGATAATGCGCGGCACATTGAACTCGAAGCGCCCCAGGCTGGTGACCACCAGGTTGGTTTCATCCGCTCCGGTGACCGCCGCCAGCACGTTAGCCTGGCGGATCCCCGCCGCCTCGAGGTCGGTGGGCGAGCTGCCATCCGCCAGCGAGGCCGTCCCACCGGGCAGCTCCGCCTGCAGCTTGGCAAACACATCCGGGCGATGGTCGAGCACCCGAACTTGGTGACCCGCGGCGAGCAGCCGCGAGGCCAGATGCGAGCCAGTCTTTCCACCGCCGACCAAGACAACAAACATGGCTAGCCTCCCTCGCCGAGTTGGAGCAGTGTCTCCAGCCGCCCCATGGCGCTGGCATGCACTGCCAGGTGCAGTAGGTCGTTGTGCTCAAAGGCCGTGCCGAGCAGCGGCACGATGGCCTGGCCGCCGCGAGTGATGGCCACCACCTGGATCTCCCCGGGCAAGCTGATCTGGTTGACCTGACGCCCCACCAGCGCCGGCGCCACCTCGAGCGCCACCAAGCTGACCTCGCCGTGACCAAAGGTCATCACCGGATCGAGGTGGGTATGGGCGAGCAGCTCGAAGATGCGCTGCGCCCCCCAGGTGGTGGACGAAATGGTCACCAGTCCCAGGCGCTGGTAGACCTCGGCCCGGCTGGGATCATACAGACGGGCGACGACGCGCGGCACGTGATAGACGTTGCGCGCGATCCGGGCGGCGACGATGTTGGCATTGTCGGAGGAACTTGTGGCGGCGAAGGCCGTCGCCTCTTCGATCCCGGCCTGAACCAGGATCTCCCGATCGAAGCCGACGCCTTCGATGAACTGGCCGCCGAAGGTCGGGCCGAGCAGATCGCGGGCGGTTTCTTTGTGGTCGATCACGCGCACGTCGTGGCCTTGTTCATCCAGCCGGCGGGCCACCTGCGCCCCGACCCGGCCGCAGCCCATGATTATCACAATCATCGTTGTCCTCCTTTGCGGGACTTCATGCGTGGCGCAGCCTGTCAAGCCACAGGGCGGCGCCCTTGCGGATGCGTTCGAGAACGAACAGGATAGGGGCGAACAACAGCAGCGCCGGCCAGGTGTGCAGCGGCAGCGGTGTCATGTCGAACAGGTTGGAGAGGAAGGGGATGTAGATCAGCGCCACCAGCATCAGCAGTTCCAGGCCGATCCCCAGCAGCAGGTAGCGGTTGCTCAACCAGCCCAGCAGGTGGACCCTGCCCTTCTCGGTGCGGCAGGCGAAGGCGTTGCCCGCCTGAGAGGTGACCACCCCGGCGAAGTACACGGTCGAGGCCAGGATGTGGACTTGTCCGAGGCTGAGACGGGCACTGCCCATTCGCTCGAGCCAGGGGATCGGCGGCAAGCCGAGCACCCCACCGAACCCGAAGGCCGCATACGTCAGGGCGAAGCCGAGAAAGCACAGCGTGGCTTCGATCGGCCCCAGCCACAAGTAGGCGCGTGTCAGTAGTCGTTTCTCCAGTATGGGCTGGTCGCGACGCCGTGGGGGACGCTTCATCACGTCTGGCTCGGGCTTCTCCATGCCGAGGGCCAGAGCGGGCAACTGATCGGTTCCCAGGTCGACCGCCAGGATCTGCAGCACACCCAAGGCCAGCGGAATGCCGGTCAGGGCGGTCAGCAGGAAGGGGGCAATTTCCGGGACGTTGCTGGCGAAGATGTAGCTGGAGAATTTGCGCAGGTTGTCGTAGATGGCCCGGCCCTCGGCCAGGGCGGTCGTGATCGTCCCGAAATCGTCGTTGGTGATGATCACATCCGCCGCTTCCTTGGCGACATCGGTGCCGGCGATGCCCATCACGATGCCGACATCCGACCGGCGCAGCGCCGGGGCGTCGTTCACGCCATCGCCGATCACCGCCACCACTTCGCCCATGGCCTGGAAGGCGGACACCAGGCGCAGCTTGTGCTCGGGCGCCATGCGGGCGAAGATGATCTCGTGCTCGCTCAGCAGGCGCTGCAGCTCGATGTCGCTCAGCGGCTCGAGCTCGGCGCCGGTGAGAATCACGGGTTGTGGGGTGGCGAGCATGCCGATGCGCCGGGCCATCGACTCGGCCGTCAGCCCGTAATCGCCGGTGATCATCGCCCAGCGGATCCCGGCCTCACGGCAGCAGCGGATGGCCTCGGCCACCTCCGGTCGGGGCGGGTCCATCATCGCCACCAATCCCAGAAACGTGAGCTCGCGCTCGACGGTCTCGGCGGAGAAACCGCCCGCCTGAGGTGGCAGCTGCCGGCGCGCCAGGGCCAGCACCCGCAGGGCGCCGCGGGCATAGTCGTCATTGGCCGCCAGGATCAGGCTGCGGGTCTGCTCATCCAAAGGCACGATCTGACCCTGCTTGAGAATGGACGTGCACAGCTGGACGATCTCGCGCGGGGCGCCCTTGACAAAGGCCACCATGCCCTGACCGGTCCGGTGCAGTGTGGACATGCGTTTGCGGCGAGCGTCGAAGGGCAGCTCATGCACCCGCGGCAGCTGGGAAAGCACGTCGTCCTGGTCCAACCCGCCTTTAAGGGCCAGGACACGCAGGGCGGCTTCAGTCTGGTCGCCGAGGCAGGTCCA
>JALHUE010000199.1 GCA_022866145.1 Anaerolineales bacterium
CGACTTGGGCACGATTCCGCGCATGGGCATGTCCATTTCGGGGGGAAGCATCGCCGCACTCCTGGCCAAGAGCGTGCCACGAAGGTAGGGCGGCTCACTGCCCCATAGCCAGCACGAAGATCGATGTTCTGCGGATCAACCGTGTCCGCCTCGTTCGTCGCTATGTTCGCCCAATTGCCGGCGTCGCCCGGCGACAGATTGAGAGGCCGGAGCGGCGCCTGGCTGACCCAAGCTCCGCCGTCTCCGTTTTGGACGCTGATCGCGGCCGAGGAGAATCGCTGCGAGGGGAAAGGTGAGCGGCCCCAACAGAGAGGCCGTCGAAAGCCAGGATGCCTTGATCCGCCAGGATGCGCAGCGGATGGAGCAGACCAAACGGCGTGAGTGTGACAGGCGGGTAGCCTGTAGGGGCCAGCACCTGTTCGCGGGTGGCGGTGGTGATGCGGGAAACCCCCAGGTGCTGGCGCAGCCTCGCCCAGGAAACCCTACCGGTGCCGGGCATCAGGACCAGGACGAACTCCCGGTTCTGGAGGCGAAACACGAGCGAGCGCACCATCTGGCCCGGGGCAAGGCCGCCTTCGCCTGCCGCCCGCTCGATGGAATGAACCGGCGCAGTGTGGGCGAGCAGATGGTAGGGGATTGTCTGCGCCTCCAGCTGGCGTGTGGCAGGCGTCGAGAATGGCATCGGCCGAATTGTATCGGCCTGAGGCCAGGCCTCTCGCCGAGAGAGGTATACTGGGGTTGCCGCTTGGATCGTTGGATCGACCGAGACGGCTGGGTCGTCGCATGCCGATTCCCCCGCCCTCGGCCTGGGCGGGGGTTGTTGTTCTGGTCGGCATCTCACTCCAAGGAGGAGATAGCCATGTCCACCCCTACGGCCGAACACGAATACAAGAAGGTCACCACGCTTGCCTTGCGGCGGAAGAAGGCCGCCGGGGAGCGCATCACCAGCCTCACCGCCTATGACTACCCGACGGCACTGGCGCTCGATCGCGCCGGGATCGACTGCATCCTGGTCGGCGACTCGCTGGGGATGGTTGTGTTGGGCTATGAGAACACGCTGCCGGTCACGATGGAGGAGATGCTGCATCACTGCCGAGCAGTGGCCCGCGGGGCGAAGCGGGCACTGCTCATCGGCGACATGCCCTTTCTCTCCTACCAGGTGTCCGGCGAGGAAGCCGTGCGCAACGCCGGGCGGTTCCTGCAGCAGGGCGGCATGGACGCCGTCAAGGTCGAGGGTGGGCGGGAGCGACTGCCGGCGATCGAAGCCATCCTACATGCCGGGATCCCGGTGATGGGGCACATCGGCCTGACCCCGCAGTCGGTCCATCAGCTGGGCGGCTTCCGGCCGCAGGGCCGGACGGCACAGGCGGCGGTGGAGCTGATACGGGATGCCACGGCCCTGGAGCAAGCCGGCTGTTTCGGCCTGGTGCTTGAATCCATCCCCCAGGAGTTGGGGGATGCGATCAGCCGGCGCCTGAGCATCCCCACCATCGGGATCGGCGCCGGGGCAGGATGCGATGGTCAGGTGCTGGTGACCCACGACCTGCTTGGGCTGTTCGACCGCTTCACGCCACGCTTCGTCCAGAAGTACGCCGATCTGCACAGTGAGATGGCGCGGGCCTTTGCCGCCTACAAGCTGGATGTCGAGTCGGGCAGGTTCCCGTCCGCCGCTCATAGCTTGGAGATGGACGAAGCCGAATGGCGCAGCGTGCAGCAGGCGCTCGAGGCCGGGGAGGCGGCGTGAACGACGAGGCGGTGCTGGTCGTCGGCACCGGCGCCATGGCCTGCCTTTTCGCCGGCCTGCTCTCGGCGCAGGCGGAGGTCGTCATGTTGGGGACTTGGTCCGAGGCGGTGAGGGCGATTCGGTCGGGCGGCGTCCGCCTCGAGTCCGAGGCCGGGTTGCAGACCTGCCGCCCGTCGGCGACCGACAATCCGAGGGACTGCCTCGGCGTGCGCCAGGCCCTGGTGTTGGTCAAGGCTTGGCAGACGCCGCGGGCCGCGGCGCAGTTGGCGGAGTGCCTGGCCCCGGAGGGAGTTGCGCTCAGCCTGCAGAACGGGCTGGGCAACCTTGAGGCCCTGGGAGCGGCCTTGGGCGATGAACGGGCAGCCGGCGGCGTGACCCGGATGGGAGCGACCCTGCTGGGGCCGGGGCGCGTCCGTGTGGGGGGACGCGGACCGACGACGGTCGCCGACCATCGGCGCATCGGCTCGCTGGACAGGTACCTCCGGGCTGCCGGCCTCGAGGTCGAGCGCGTGGCCGACGTGACGAGCGTGGTGTGGGGCAAGCTGGCGGTGAATGCCGGGATAAACCCGGTGGCGGCGCTGCTGCGAGTGATGAACGGTGAGGTGGCGGCCCGGCCGGGGGCAGCCGCGATCGTGCGTCAGGCCGCGCAGGAGGTGCAGGCTGTGGCCCGGGCACTAGGGATCGAGCTGCCCTTCGAGGATGCCGGAGAGCAGGCGTTGGCTGCGGCACGGGCTTCGGCTGAGAACCAGTCCTCGATGCTGCAGGATGTGCTGCGCGGCGCCCGGACGGAGATCGACGCCATCAATGGCGCCGTCGTGCGGTTGGCCCAAGCGGCCGGGGCTCAGGCGCCGGTCAACCAGGTCCTGTGGCGGTTGGTCTCGGCCCTGACCCCAGAGGAGGAGGTAGGATGAAAGTCGTGCGGACGCTCGATGAGCTTCGCTCGGTGCGGGCCGGGATACATGGCCCGGTTGGCTTGGTGCCGACGATGGGCTTCCTGCATGCCGGCCACCTGTCGTTGATCCGGCGCGCCCGGGCAGAGTGCGCTTCGGTCGTGGTCAGCATCTTCGTCAACCCAACCCAGTTCGGCGCCCAAGAAGACCTGGATACCTACCCGCGCGACCTGCCGCGCGACCTCGGTCTGGCCGAGGCCGAAGGGACGGACGTGGTGTGGGTGCCGGAAACCGACGAGATGTACCCCCCCGGCTTCCAGACTTGGGTAACGGTGGAGTCGTTGGCCGAACCTCTAGAGGGCGCTCACCGCCCCGGTCATTTTCAGGGCGTGACGACCATAGTCACCAAGCTGTTCAACGCCGTCCAGCCGCAGCGGGCCTATTTTGGCCAGAAGGACGGCCAGCAGGTCCTGGTCGTGCGCCGGATGACAGGCGACCTCGATTTCCCGGTCGAGGTGGTGGGGTGCCCGACCGTGCGCGAG
>JALHUE010000200.1 GCA_022866145.1 Anaerolineales bacterium
ATTCCCGACTGCGCGGGAATGACGAACCGTTCGCCTGCCCAGGCTCGCCGCGAGGCCGCGCCCCACGTCTCCCCGCGATCCTGGATAATGACAGGCGCTGCCCCTCCCCGGGAACGTCGATGGAGCGCACGCCCCGCCGAGCCGCCGCCCGCCGGGACAGCCAGCGGCGCCCCAGTTGGGGCGCCGCTTTCGTCAGCGCGCTGGCGTTCCCCCCGAGGGGCGAAGCCTACTTCTTGGCAACGTCCTTCAGCCACTGATCCCAGCGCGGATCGATCATGGCCTCGCGCGTGCGGGCGAACCACAGGTCGGCATACCCCTGGAAGTCCTCTTCCAGCTTCGAGATGCCGGTCTGGGTGGTGCCCCACATCGATTCGTGGATCGTCGACATCGGCCACATCAGCCTCAGGTGGGCAAACACCTTGGGCGTCACTTCGCCGAAATACTCCTGCAGCAACACGTTCACCAGTTCATCATTGAAGCGGTGGTGATGGCAGAAGTTGCCCAGGTCGAAGAAGATGTCCCCCATCCCAGCATATTCCCAGTCCAGGATTTTGACCTCGCCGATCTCGCCGGCGACGTTCTCATCCAGGAAGTTCAGGTTGAGCAGGTCGCAGTGGCAGGGGGTCGGAACGTAAGGGTCCTTGAGCAGAGCCGTTTCCACGTCCTTCATCTTGCCCATGATCCAGTCGAAGTCGAAGGGGAACTTGCTGCCGTGCTGTTTTGAGATGCCGATCAGGTGCTCGACCCGGCGAAAGACGTTGAACTCGCCCTTCACCTCCGGGGCGCGCGTGTGGTACATGCGCAGCTTGCGCACCACCCGCCGGATGTTGTCCGGCTTGACCATCTCTTCGGGCGGAATGCGTTTGCCGTCGATGAAGCGCGTCACCAGGTAGCCTTCGGGTTCGATGAAGTACAGCACTTCGGGTGCAATGCCCAGCAGCCCAGCCGCCAGATTGGAGGCATGCTCGATCTCGCGCTTGATCCCCAGCAGGTCGGTGTTCTCGCCGGTGATGCGCAGCATGTAGGCCTTGCCGCCCGTCTCCAGCTTGTAGTTCTTGTTGGTGATGCCGCCGGTTAGCTCACTGGACTTGATGTCCTTGGCATCTTTCAGGAAGGGCACCCGAGCGATGGATTGTTCGAGCGTCAGCCCCATGGTTTGCCTCCGTGGATGGAAATAGCGAACACAAGGCAGGGGCCCGACCGTGGGCCGGGCCCCTGCCCCATTCAGGCAGACTCTAGTCGCCGCCCTTGGCAGCGGCCGCCAGGTCGGCCTCGATCTTGCGCAGTTCGTCTTCCGAAGCCTTCTTCGGCCCGGTGAAGTGCTTGCGTGACCAACCGAACCAGTAGACGAGCAGCAGGATGGCGACCAACACCATCGTCCAGAGCACCAGCTCGTTCGGCGGCAGCACGAACACGATGCAGATGATGATCGTGTACACAACCGCCACGATATTGAGGAACGGCCCCCAGCCCTTCAAGTTCCAAGGGGCGTTCTCACGGGTGGTGAACTCGCCCTTCTTGCGCAGCTTGTTGCGCACATTGAGGAAGGTCGGCGTGTTGTAGGCGATGTACAGGGCGATCGTCGAGATGGAGGTGACCACGAAGTAGGCCGCCGCGTACATGCAGGTGATGACCGCCAGGATCGACGTGATTACAATCGACTTGACCGGAGTTCGCCACTTCGGGTTGATGTCGCAGAAAACCTTCGAGAACGGCATGCCGCCGTCCCGGCCGAAGGCGAACCACATGCGGGACATCGAGGTGATCGACGAGAGGCCGCACAGCCACATCCCGCCGAAGACGATGATTGCCACGACATTGGCCATGAACGTGTTCAGACCTGCGTAGGCGATGTACAGCACCGGATAGGGATCGGCCACAGTGCCGGCGATATCGGGGATGTTGAAAGTGAAGGCCATCAGCACGATGTAGCCGATGACGGCCGAGACGGCCACCGACAGGAACACCCCCCAAGCGCTGTTCAGACGAGCCAGCACCGTCTCTTCCGCCACGTGGGCCGAGGCGTCATAGCCGGTGTAGGTCCACTGCGCCTGCAGGAAGGCCAGCGGGAAGACCAGCACGAAGGGCGCCAGCGTGTAGACATTGACCATACCCGGGAAGATCTTGAAGAACGGCGACGGGATGACCCACGGTCCCAAGAATAGGGCAGGGCCGGCGCCGGAACCGTCGGTGAAGACACCGGACGAGGCATCCAGGGGGTTGATCGTGTTCACGTACTGGGTGACGAAGGAGAGGGGCTGATGGTTCTTGCCGAAGAACGTCAGCAGAGCGGCGATGATCAACACGCCCCCAATGTGCCAGTACACACTGAAGTCGTTGAGCTTGGACGTGAGGCGGATACCGAAGGCGTTGATGAGAACCTGCGGGATCATGATCACGACCATGATGAAAATGTAGAAGCCCCACGAGGTCAGCGTCCAGCCAAACATGCCTCCAAAGACGGGCGTCGCTGGGTCCATGCCCACTGCGCGGGTGAGCAGCCCGACGAAGTAGATGGCGGCGGCGATGTTGATGCCGGCGGTGATGGTGATCTGGCCCAGCATGTTCATCCAAGCGGTCATCCAGCCCCAGCCGACGCCCCCCAGTCGGGAGGCCCAGTAGTACAGGCCGCCGGCGGTGGGGTAGGCCGAAGCGATCTCGGCCATCGAGGCGGCGATGATCATGGTGAAGATGCTGACAATCGGCCAGCCGAAGGTGTTGATCATCGGCCCGGCGAACTTCAGGCCGTAGCCGTACAGCAGCATGGCCCCGGTCAGGATCGAGATGATCGAGAACGAGATGGCGAAGTTCGAGAAGCCGCCCATCTCGCGGAACAGCTGCTGGGCATAGCCGAGCTTGTGCAACTCTTTGACGTCGGCGGCGATGATCTCGTCGCGCGACTTGCCCTTCATATCAGCCATGGCGAGTCCTCCTCCTTGAAGGATGACAAGGATAACGATCTTCTTCGATGCGAGTTGGAACTGAGCGCCGTCCGCTGCAGCCTCGTCCCCGCCAACCTGCCCCCAGATGGCGGACCGCAGCAGCCCGGGTGATGCGGCTCGATTGAGCTAGGCCACCACCCCCTTCCCCTTGCAGACTCCCCTGTGAAGGAAAACCTGATCGCTGTTCACCGACGCGAAACCCCAGCAGCCCCCCGGGGTCGGCTGGGCTCCGGCAGTCGTTTGAGTGCGTGCAACAGGCCGGGTGGGACCGGCTGTGGACCTGTTGGTGCCTGTCACTTCCACCGACCGTACAGTTAATCCACGGAGCGGTCAAGTGACACTACTCACCCGTGGGAGGCTGATACGCGTACGCCGGGGGCCTCCTCATCCGACGGGCAGGAGGCGGTCCCGCTTGTGCCAGAGCGTCGGGCGTCGGGTGTGGGAGGCTGCCCAGGCGTCCGGCAGGTCGGGGAACGGGGCGCTAGCCTGGAGGGCCGGCCGCTGCTCCCGGGCAGGCCAGGCGGTAGCCATGCCCCCCAGCCAGCAGCCGTCGGGGATTGGCGGGATCGGCTTCCACCTTCTCCCGCAGATGGCAGATGTAGGCCTCCAGGTACTCGAGGTCATCGGCGAACGCCGCACCCCAGACAGCCATCAGCAGATCCTGAGCCGCTACTTCTCTGTCCGCATGCTGGGCCAGCATTCGCAACAGCCCATATTCGCCCGAGGTCAGGCTGACCTGCCGGCCGGAGAGGAACACGCGGCGATGCAAGTCATCCATCCGCAAGTCGCCGCACACGATCACGCCTCCGCCGGGTCGGTCTCCGCTGCGATGACGATCGGCCGCCATCCGCACGCGCCGCAGCAGCTCACCGGCGGCGAAGGGTTTCCACAGCACGTCGTCCACCAGGCGTTCCAAACCGCTGGGAAGGCCGTTGCCCCCGCGTTGGGCCGTCACCAGGATGATCGGGGCCGCGGTCACGGCACGCAGAGCGTAGGTCAGGTCCTGACCGACCGCGACGCCCCGCAGCACCAGGTCCAGCAGCACGACATCTGGCTGCCACCGGCTGGCGGCAAGCGCAACCTCGGTCGGCTCGGCCAGCAGCCGCACCTCGCAGCCCGCCGAGGTCAGGACCTCCTCCACCAGCCTGGCCAGTTTAAGCTCATCCTCGATGACCAGGACGCGCAGGGGGGGATCCTTGGCAGCCGGGGGAACAGGCGAGTGGTCAGCAGGCATGCAGTCTTCCTCCGGGTGATGACCCTTCAGCCACTCTACCAAGTCTTGCCTGCAAATCGCATAGGAATACCGCTGGAGTCAGTGAGAAATGCGTGAAAGCCGCGGCGGCGTTAGTCGGGTTCGTCCGGACAGGCAAGCATGTAGCCTACGCCCGGGCTGGTCACAATCCGCACCGGATGCCCCGGGTCGGCCTCGACCTTCTGGCGCAGGTAGCGGATGTAGGCGCGCAGGTATTCCAGATCGTCGCGGTACTCCGGACCCCAGACCGCGGCCAGCAACTGCGAGTGCAGCATCACCTGGTTCTTGTGGACAGCCAGCTCATGCAGCAGGCGATACTCGGTCGGCGTCAGGTGGACCTCCTGCCCACCGACGGTCAGCTTGCGGCGAGGCAGATCGATGCGCAGCTCGCCGCACGCCAGCTCGACCTCGTCGGCGGCGACCGACTCCTTACGCGAGCGGCGAATCACGGCCCGCACCCGCACCAGCAACTCCTTCGAGCTGAACGGCTTGGTGATGTAGTCATCGGCGCCTTGCTCGAAGCCGCGCACCAGATCGGTCTCTCGGTCACGCGCCGTCAGCATGATGATCGGGACATCCGAGAACTCGCGCACGCGCTGCGCCACGCCGAACCCATCCATGGCGCCCGCCAGCACGACATCCAAAATGACCAGGTCGGGCCGCTCCATGGCCGCCATCTCAACTGCGTTCTCGCCTCGTCCGGTGGAGAGCACGCTGTAGCCGGCGGCCGTCAGCACCTCACGCACCAGCCGCACCAGCTTCGGCTCGTCATCGACCACCAGGATCTTCCCCCGCTCCATCACTAGTCCGCCTATCCGCCTGGGATCACGCCCGGGCACTTCCTGGCAGCGCCTCGTATGGCAGGGAGAAGTACAGGCTGGTTCCCTCCCCGACCTTGCTTTCCGCCCAGATCCGCCCTGCGTGGGCGATGACGATCGCCCGCGCCACGGGAAGCCCCAGCCCCGTTCCGGCCACATGGTAGCCGGTCGGCGCCCGCACCCGGAAGTACTTCTCGAAAAGCGGGATTAGATTCTCAGGGGAAATCCCAACGCCCTGGTCGGAGAGGCAGATCACCACCTCCTGGGCGCGGGTCTCGCCCCGGATCAGTACCCGCCCGCCATCCGGCGAGTACTTGATGGCATTGTCCAGGATCACCCGCAGCACCTGCCTGATGCGCAGGTGGTCGGCATCAACGATCGGGAAGCCTGGCGGGAAGTCGACGATCAACTGATGGATCTCCGTGCGCCTCTGCATCTGCTCGGCCACTTCGCGGGCCAGGATTGGCAGGCGCAGCGGCTGCTTCTCCAGCGTGAATTGACCGGTCTCGATCAAGGAGGCGCTCAGGACCTCCTGGATCATGGCGTCCATGTTGTCGCATTCTTCGTCGATCAGGGTGAGGAAGTCTGTCCGTTTCTCCTCGGACCACAGCACCTCCTCCAGGAGCAGAGCGGTGGTGTAGCCCTTGAGGGCGCCGAGCGAGGTCCGGAGTTCATGCGAGAGGTTGGCCATCACCTCCGAGCGTAGGCGCTCGGCCTGCTGGGCATCGCGGATGACATTGGCCTGCTGCAGCAGGCGATCGCGGTCGATGGCCAGGGCGATCAGGTCCGCTAGTGTTTGCACGAACGGCAGGTCGTTCTCGGTGAACTCCGCCGGGCCCCGAAGGGTATGCAGCTCGAGCACGCCCAGTTTGCGCTCGCCTACGCGCAGCGGTGCGCCCACAGCGCTGATGGGCAGCTTCTGCGAACCGAGGGCGCGGGCGATAGCGGCCGCGTTGGCTGGCCGCAGATCCGCCATGGCAGCCGCCACTTCCGCGGGGGTCTTGAACAGCCGTGCCCGGCCGGCGTCGTAGACCTTGCCGCTCATGGCCTCTCCGGCCCGGTACCCGACTTTGTGTAACAGTTCGAGGTCGTAGCCGAAGGCGGCGGCAGGGCGAAACAGTCCGGCGCCGTCGTCCCAGATCGTGATCACCCCGACTTCGGCCGGGTCGAGCACATTAACCAGCTTGGACATGACCGCGCTCAGGAGGGCGGAGAGCTCCTGGGCGGCGTTGAGCGCCTTGGCGACTTCATTCAGCGCGTGCAGTTCGCGCTGCGCCTGTTTGTAGCCTGCCTTGGCGGGTGCTGTCATGCCGGCCCCCGCGGTCAGTGTACAGGCAGTGACCAGACAGGTCAACGCACTGAGGGTTCAGGACATATGAGCCACGCTGCAATCGCCTCCCGCCATGGAAGGAGGCGAGCTCAACCGTGGGTAACCGGACGGACCTACTTCCGGCCTCACCCCCTTGCCTCTGGCGGCACCGCGGTGCGGAGGGGTGCCTCCCTAAGCGGGCGATGCGGAGAGCCCTTTCAGGATGCTGCGCGGTGGGAGGGAGTCCTGGAGGAGTTGAGGGTTCGACGGATTGAAGCGGGGCCGCCTACAGAAAGGGAAGCGCTGCGCTCATGCTCTCATATCTATCCAGACCTGCACCCGCACGGTCTCACCTCACTGAAGCCGGGGAAGATGACCTATGGGGTCCGGGCTGCGCCCAAACCCCACACGTCGCGAAGCTCTCTCCTCGCAGGAGAGGAGGTGCTTGAATCTAGGCCTTGACGCCGGCAGCCTCGAGACGACCCTTGCAGAAGGCCTCAACACCCTCAACCGCCTTGGAGAACTCAGCCACGGTGAACAACGTCGAAGGGTGGGTGTTGAACTGGTCGAGCGACAGCCCGGCCGGCTCAAAGGCCTGCATCGTGAACGGCATCTGGTAGATCTTCTCGAGGGTCGACTCAGGAATCTCCTCGTCGATGGCCGTGTCCCTGAACTCCAGGTCATCCCCCAGCTGGAACATTGGCTCGAGGGCGCTCGGCGGCAGCGTGTACACGATGTCGCCGCCGGCGATCTCCTGCACGTCCCAGTAACGCATCTTGCCGTTGACGAGCGGACCGGTGCGCACCGAGCACATCAGCAACTTGCTCGGATACCCGCCTTCCTGGAGCATGCGGTAGGCCCGCCGGAAGACCCCAATTCCGAACCACTTGCGATCGGCCTCGGTCCAGTTCACGCCATAATAGGCGGCCTGTTCCGGGAGGATCGGGCGTTCGGTCAGGCGGCCCATCATGTGCGTGATCACGGCCCGCCAACCGGAGGTATCGACCTTGTTCTTGTTGGCCTCAGCCAGGCCTTCGACAGCAGCCCGCGCCACGGCCATGATCTGCGGCAGCGTGAAGCATGTGGTGGTGTTGGTGGCGATGCCCTTCGAGGTCAGGTGGCGAACGACGTCCACCCCCTGCTGGCTGGCCGGGACCTTGATCATGACGTTCTTCGACAGGGCCTTCAGCTCATCTGCCTGCCCATACATGATTTCCTTCTCAGTGAAGAGCCGAGGATCGAGCTGGCCGGAGACCCAGCCATAGCGACCGCCGGAGGCCTCAAACAGCGGCAGCAGCTTCTCGGCCCCGCGCTGGACGATCTCCTTGTAGGTCATCCACCACAGGTCCTTCAGTTGGATGCCGGGATTGGCCTTGATCTGGTCGTCGACCCACTTCTCCCACAGGGCCGGGTCGGTCTTGATGGCCGTCAACGAGAGGGGGGGATTGGTGGTGCAGCCACGGAAGACGCTCTTGGCCATGTCCTCCCAGACGAACAGACGCTTGAGCTGTGCCTCGAGCTCCTTCTTCTTGGCGGCGGGAGCGGCCTCCACGTTCTTCTTCACCCACCAGTCAAAGATCAGTGGGGACGAGTCCCACCAGATCTCCGCATCCGGGTTGGTCCTCTGCAAGCGTTCGAATACACTTTCGGCCATGGATGTTCCTCCTGCCTGAGGGTTCCCCGGACCGGCTTGGCCGGCTGCCACCGGGGGCGGATAGATCTAAGGAATTCGACACCGCCGGGCACATCCTGCCGGCCGCGGCGGATGTCTCATCGTAGCACGGAAGGGCCCAGGGGCCGGCCCGCCCAAACTCACTACCTTGGAATGATGCTTGTCAAACCTGCCGGGTGCCGGGCGCCGCTTCAGGCGCGGAGGCGCTCGCCCTTCGGATCGAAAAGCGGGTCGTTCTCCACCGTCAGCTTGATGCGCTCGCCGAACAGTTCGACCTCGAGGACCGTGCCCGGCTTGGCCAGCCCAACCGGCAGCAAGCCGTAGGCGATGCTCTTTTTGACGGCGTAGCCGTAGCCGCCGGACGTGATCCAGCCGACGACCTTGTCCTTCTCGAAGATCGGCTCGTTGCCCAGCGCCACGGCCGTCGGATCCGCCAGCGACAGGCAGCACAGCTTCTGCTTGATGCCGTCTTTCTTCTGCTTGAGCAAGGCTTCGCGCCCGACGAAGTCACCCTTGTCCAACTTCACAGCGAAGCCCAGCCCGGCCTCGTAGGGTGTGTAATCCGGGTTCATGTCGGCGGCCCAATAGCGGTAGCCCTTCTCCAGCCGCAGCGAGTCGATCGCCTTGTAGCCGGCGGCGACGATCCCGTCCGGTTCGCCGGCCTGCCACAGGGTGTCCCACAGGCGCTCGCCGTACTCGATCGGGCAGTAGAACTCCCAGCCCAGCTCGCCGACGTAGGTCACCCGCATCGCTAGCACCGGCACGGCCCCGACGGCCATGCGCTTGGCGGTCATGTAGGGGAAGCCCTCGTTCGAGATGTCGTCCCGCGTCACGCGCCCGAGGATCGTGCGCGCCTTGGGTCCCCACAGCCCGAGGCAGGCATAGGAGGAGGTGACGTCGTCAAGGGCTACCGATCCATCTTCCGGCGCCCGCAGGCGCATCCAGGAAATGTCGTGCTGGCCGAAGGCGGTGCCGGTGATGATCAGGAAACGGTCGATGCCGGTGCGAGTCACGGTGAAGTCGCATTCGATACCGCCGCGCTCGTTGAGCATTGATGTGTAGATCACCGAGCCGACCGGTTTGTCGATCTGGTTGTCGCACAGGTAGTTGAGGAATTTCAAGGCCCCCGGCCCGCGCAGCTCGATCTTGCTAAAGGACGACTCATCAAACAGCCCGGCCCGCTCACGCGTGCCCAGGCATTCGACGCCGATGGCCGGCGACCAGTTCTGGCGGTACCAGCCGCGCGGCTCGTACCCGTGTTTGGCCAGTTTCTCGTGCGGCGTGTACCAGTTGGGCCGCTCCCAGCCGAACTTCTCGCCGAAGAACGCCCCCAGTTCCTTCTGGCGATGGTACGCCGGGCCCAGCCGCAACGGCCGACCGGAGGTCCGTTCCTCGCCCGGGTAGTGGATGTCATAGTACCGGCCATAGGTCTCCATTGTCCGGGCGAGGGTGTAGTCGACGCTGGCGTAGTTGGGGCCGAAGCGGCGCACGTCCAACCGCCAGGCATCCCACTCGGGCGTGCCGTGGATGATCCACTCAGCCATCGTCTTGCCGATGCCCCCGGCCCCGGCCAGACCATGGGCGCAGAAAGCGCAGGCGACCCAGAAGCCTTTGACATGCGTCGGCCCAAGCAGGAACTCGGCGTCCGGGGTGAACCCCTCGGGGCCGTTCAACAGCTGGATGATCTCGGCCTTCTCCACCACCGGCACCCGCCGGATCGAGTTCTCCATCAGGGGCGTGAAGCGCTCCCAGTCGGGCGGCAGCAGCTTGTAGTTGAAGTCGTCCGGAATGCCATCCAGGCCGAAGGGGGCCGGATCGTGCTCGTAGCCGCCGGTGATCAGGCCGCCGACCTCTTCCCGCCAGTACACCAGCAGATCGGGGTCGCGCAGCGTGGGGAAATTGTGGGTCACACCCTCGATGGGCTTGGTGATCAGGTACAGGTGGGCCATCGGCACCACCGGCAGGTAGATGCCGACCATTCGCCCGACGTCGCCGCCCCACTGCCCGGCGGCATTGACAACAATCTCGGTCTTGATGGTGCCGCGCGAGGTGAC
>JALHUE010000201.1 GCA_022866145.1 Anaerolineales bacterium
CATGGCGTAGGCGCGGCTGCAACCCGGGCGGCGCAAGCTCAGACCTCCCGGCGCCCAGGCCTTCCGAGCCGCATTGCGGCAAATCGAGAAGTCGAGCCGACTTCTCAGCCGGAGGGGGCCTGCCAGCCGGGCGGCGCAATTCGGACCGACGGCATCAGTCCGCGCCTAGTCTTTGGCGCCCAGGGAGTTGGCGCATGTCGGATAGGTCATCCTGCCGGAACGGCAAAGCGTGCGCACGATCCCCAAGATGGCAGCGACCACAAACGCAATCCCCACTAGGCTAGCCAACAGGGCCGTCGGTGTCCCGGTCAGGTGGGCTCCACATCCTGTGGTTGCAGCCTCGGCCGACGGGCCGACCCGTGGGCCGAGGAGCGAGGAGGGGCCGTCAGGGGGAGTAACCTTGGGCCTGCCCTCGGCGGGCAAGCCGGGCCGATCGGGCGAATCGCGGCGGCAACGCCCGGCTGACGGGCTATAATCGGCCCATGGGCGTGTTCGTGGTCCTATCGCCTCACCTGGATGACGCTGTGTTCTCATGCGGCGGGTGGATGGCGCAGCGGGCCTCCGCCGGGGCGGAGGTTCGGGTGCTGACGATCTGCGCCGGCGATCCTCCACCCGGCCCGCTCTCGCCTTTCGCCGAGCGGTTGCATGCCCGCTGGGGGACAGCGGTCCCCCCGGCCTCGGTTCGGCGGACCGAAGACCGGATCGCGACCGGCAGGCTGGGGGCGCTGGCGCGTCACCTCGATATCCCGGAGGCGCTCTACCGCAAGGCTGACGATGGCTCCCACCTGTATCCCGATGAGGCGGCGATCTTCAACGGGCTTCACGCCGAGGACGCCCGACGGGTCGACCCCCTGAAGAAGCTGCTCTCGCAGGCGGATCCTAACTGCCAGATCCTCTGCCCGCTCGGCATAGGCGGCCACGTCGATCACCAACTCACGCGGCTGGCGGCCGAGAAGCTAGGCCTGGGGCTGTGGTACTACTACGACCTGCCGTACGCCAGCCGGGGCGGCGAGCTCTCCGCCGGCTTAGGGATGCCGGCGGGCATCGCGGGGACCGTGCCTCTGGCGCCGGAGGAAATCGAAGCCTGGGCAAGCGCCGCTGCCGAGTACCGATCTCAGCTGGGGACCTTCTGGACGGATCCCGAGCACCTGCTGCGCGAGCTGACCGACTTCCATGATGCCTGGGGTGGCGTGCGGCTGATTCTGCCTCAAGGGAGCCAGGCCGATTCCGCCCCCGTGGGCCCGATGGCCGAATTGTAGACAGGGGATGCGACCTGTGCTATGATTGTTCAGACCACCGTAGCGGGCTGAGAGACTCCTCTCAGTTCTATTTTTATCGCCAGACGCGGGGATTTCACCCTCCCGGCGAGAGAGAAGGCCATGGGCAATCATGCAGTCTACGTCACCGCTGAGGGTCTCAAGAAGCTAGAGGATGAGCTCGAGCATCTGCGAACCGTCAAGCGGGCAGAGGTCGCCCAGCGGTTGCACGAAGCGATGGAAGGCGGCGAGCTGATCGAAAACGCCGAATACGAGGCTGCCAAGAACGAGCAGGCTTTTGTCGAAGGCCGCATCCTGGAGCTCGAGCACATGCTGGGCCAGGCGAAAGTCATCGAACCGGGCGAGTCGACCGGCGCCATACGGATCGGCAATACCGTGACGGTCCGGGAGAACGCCGGCTCTCCGGAAACCTACACGATCGTCGGGTCGGCCGAGGCCAACCCGACACAGGGGCTGATCTCAAACGAGTCGCCTCTCGGCCAGGCCTTGCTGGACCACCGCGTCGACGACGAGGTCGAGGTCCACGCACCGGCCGGAGCGCTGCGCTACAAGATCCTGGACATCAAGTAGTCGGCGGTCGTGGGCGAGCCCCGCCTCAGCCAGGCTGGGCGGGGCTCTTTTTGATTGGCCGCGGCGGCGACCCAGGCCGAGGATGAGGACGGCGGACGATGGCGGACCTGAATGAGCTCGAGCGAATTCGCGCCGCTAAGATCGAGGGCCTGCGCCAGGCTGGCCTCGAGGCCTACCCTGCTCGGGCGCAGCGCACCCACACCACCCGCCAAGCCCTGGCCGCCTTCGAAGACCAGGGCGACCTCACCGGGGCGGTGACCGTGGTCGGCCGGCTGCGCTCGATGCGCAGCATGGGCAAGACCACCTTCTGTCACATCGAGGACGGACACGGCCGGTTGCAGTTGTACTTCCGGGTGGATGACCTCGGCCAGGAGCGGCTGAACGCACTCAACGACCTGTTCGACCTGGGGGACTTCGTCCAGGCCTCGGGCGCTCTGTTTCGGACGCGAACTGGAGAGATTACGCTGCATGTGACCGACTTCCACATGCTGGCCAAGGCAGTGTCTCCCCTGCCCGCCTCCAAGGAAGAGCTGGTCGACGGGACGCGCCTCGTGCACTCGGCCTTCGACAACCCGGAGGCCCGCTACCGTCAACGCTATGCTGACCTGGCGGTGAATCCCGAGGTTCGAGATCTCTTCGCTACCCGAGCAGGCGTGGTGCGGGCGCTGCGTGAATTCCTGGACAGCCTCGGATTCATCGAAGTCGAAACGCCGGTGCTCCAGCCGCTGTACGGTGGGGCCGCAGCCCAGCCGTTCGTTACGCACCACAATCAGCTTCACCAGGACCTGTATCTGCGGATCTCCTTCGAGCTGTACCTCAAGCGGCTGCTGGTGGGTGGCTTCGAGCGTGTATACGAAATCGGCCGCGACTTCCGCAATGAAGGTGTCTCCTTCAAGCACAACCCTGAATTCACCCAGCTCGAGTTCTACATGGCGTACGCTGACTACCTGCAGGTGATGGATGTCACGGAGCAGATGGTGGCCCACGCCGCTCAGCAAGCTACTGGCTCTACAACCATCGTGTACGACGGGCACACGATCAACCTCGCCCCGCCCTGGAAGCGCATGACCCTGCGCCAGGCCATTCGCGAACACAGCGGGATCGACATCGCCGAACACCCTGACGCCGACAGCCTGCGCCTGGCGATGGCGGCTCACGGACACGAACCGGCGGCCGACTCCACCCGCGGCAAGCTGATCGACTCGCTGCTCGCCCAC
>JALHUE010000202.1 GCA_022866145.1 Anaerolineales bacterium
CTTCCCGCGCCCGTGCCGCTCCCACCCGCGAGTATATGTCATCCCGAGCGCCTGCCCGGAGCGCCTGTCCCGAGCGGTAGCGAGGGAGAAGCGAGGGGGCAGCGAGGGATCTGCTGTGGCCTCGTCTAACCGCCCCTGCGCCGCTCATCCCAGGATGTTGATCGCCGATCCGGCGATCACCGTGATCGTGATGAGGGAAAGCGCGGCCTGGAGGAGCATCAAGGCCTTGGCGCGCCGCGTCAACGGCAAGGCATCGGTCGGGCTGAAGGCCATCGACGTCGTGAACGCCAGGTACAAGTAGTCGGTGTAGCGAGGGGCCCAGGTTTCGTGGCCTGGCACCGGGCTGACGCGCTGGGGGAACAGGATCTCCCACGGTGCCGAAGCGGGCTCCGCCTCGTCGATTCCCGGCGGATCGATGATCCAATACCAGATGGAGAACGACAGTACGTTGACCACGGCGAGCCGGACGACGTCCACCAGGAGTGCGACGGCGTCGAGGTGCGCTTGCACGACGAGGACATCGATCAGCCTCCCCGTGCTGGCCACCAGCCCGAGGCTCAGCACAACGTTGGCGAAGACGATCGCCTGGAACAGACGCCGCTTCTGGCCCCGAGCCCAGAAGAACAGCACGGCCAGAACGGATCCGAGGCGCAGGAGCACCCAGGCAACCTCGAGCGACATCACGCCCTCGGTCCGAAGGGCTCCGAACATCAGGCCGAACGAGATGCCGGATTCCACCCACATCGTCAAGACCAGCACCAGGACGACCGTGGCGTGGGGCGAAAGGCGAATCCGCCGGGTGCTCGACGTGTGCTCGTCCATCGAGGGTTATGGGCTCGGCGCCGCACCCCCGTTCTTGAAGAGCAGGCGCTGGGCGCCGCCTGCCGTCTCCAGTGCCAGGCCGCCGGCGCCATCCGGCCCGCCCGCCGCCACGTTGTCCAGGAGCTGAGTGTACTCTTGATCCAGGGAAGCCTCACCGCAGTACGACGTTGTGGCGACGCCAATCTTGATCGTGAAGCCACTCTTCTGCGAGTAGGAGCCCTTGAATGTATTGCAGTCAGCCACGCCACCCAGGGTGCCATCCGCGTAGAAACTGATGGTGTAGTTGCCCGGGTTGGGCACGACCGTCTTGGAGCCAGTCGATTGCTCCATCACGCTCACCCACTCCCAGGTGATATTCTGAACCGGGTTGACCGTGGCTGTCGGCGGCAGGCTGGTCGCGCTCGGTTTGGCAGTTGGCGGCAGGCTGGTCGCACTCGGTTTGGCGGTTGGCGGCAGGCTGGTTGCGCTCGGTTTGGCAGTCGGCGCACTGACCGTAGCTGGGATGGTTGTCGGCAGCGCGCTGGCCTGATTGTTTCTGAATGCAACCCAACCCACACAGGCCAACGAGACCGCCAGAACTGCGACGACGATCCAGATTGCTGTTACGGTGCGTTTCATGATTTAGCGTCCTCTCCGCGGGCTGGGTACAGGTCACAACCATGTGACCTGTACCCAGCCATCTGAAACGTGCTTGCTAGCCGACGCTAGTCGACGGCGAACGCTGCCGCTGCAATCTTTTCAAGATCAAGATACTGCGCCGTTTCGACGGTCACTCCCACGCCGAGGATCGTCCCGCCTTTGAACTCGCCAGGTGCCTTGTATTCCTCACTAACGGGATCGCTGCTATCACGGCCGACGCACAGGCCATCTCCGCCCAGGCTGAACTTGCCTACCTGCGCCCGCATCGCGCCTTCAGCCACCACTTTTTCGTCCACGTATAGCTTGGTCGTGCCGGTAGACTCGTGGAACTGGCCCATGCCCTCGCGGATGAACTCCATGCCCAGGGTGTAGTTGCCGGGTTTGAGTTCACCTGAAACAAACTTCTGTTCGGGCTTGAGCCCGAGGAAGTTGTAGACGTAATACAGCTTCTTGTCCTTGATGAACAGCGCGTGACCGCCGAAGCGCGACCCGTGGGCGAAGATCACGCCCGAGCAGTTTGCATCGGTGATCTCGACATCAGCCAGGATCTTATAGGAACGTCCGCGCACGTTTACGGCAGCGGATTCGGGGATCTCAACAGTGCC
>JALHUE010000203.1 GCA_022866145.1 Anaerolineales bacterium
CGCGGTCGTGCTGGAGCGGGCAGGCTTGGGTCCTGAGACGCTGCCGGATCCATCGCGACGGGCCTATCAGTGGCTGAGCTACCTCGGCGAGGAGCAGGCGCTGCAGGAGCATGTGCTCACCCTGCGGCAGGCCATGCGAGTCGATCCGCGCCCTAGAATCGAGATCACCCATCTGCCTGGCTTGTATCGCGGCTTGACGCACGCGGACGACGTTCGCCTATCGATCAGCGAGGGCTTCCTAATGGCGCCCCCGGCGGTGATCGCCGGCCTTGTCAAGATCGTACTCCCCTACAGCCGCAAGAAGCAGCATCGGGCGGTAGTCCACGCCTATGCCGAGAGCCCGGCGTTCCGTCAGCGGCTGCGTGCTGTCGAGCAGGCCGGTGGGGCGGTGCCACCGCCCAGGACCGCAGGCCGCACCCACAATCTGGAGTCGATCTTTCAAACCGTCAACCGGGAGTACTTTGACGGACGGCTTGTGATGCCCGTCATCCAGTGGAACCCCATCTCGACCCTGCGCGAGTTCGGCCGGTTCGAACCCGCCACCGAAACGATCGTGCTCAGCCGCAGGCTCGACGCGCCGGACGTCCCGGAGCAAGTGGTTGCCTACGTGCTGTATCACGAACTGCTCCATCGGGTTCTCGGCGCCAAGCGAGAAGGCAGCCGGCGGCGCTTCCACACGCCTGCCTTCCGCAAGGCGGAGAGGCGATTTCGGGGTCATGAGCAGGCGGAGCAATTCCTGCAATCCCTCTCGCATCGCGGCCGGCAATACGGCCTGACGGTCCGAGTGGACTAGCCGCCGACAGGGGCGAGGAAGGCGCCCGGATGGCGGACGCGCCTTCACGGTTGAGGCTCTGCGCGCTCGGCCGACGCCCCTCGGCTGCGCGCGGGTTCTTTCTCCAAGTGCAATGCTATTCTCCTCATAGCGTTGCACTTGCAAGTGGAACTCATGGCCGCCTTACCGGCGCTAGGCACTGTGATAGGATGAAGAGTGGATCTCCCTGTTCAGCGGGGGCACGCCTCGCGCTCAGGCAATCCGGGGAAGACAGGAGTAGGTAGCGATGTTGCCGGTGATTGGACTGGTCGCTTTACTGCTGTACCTGGTGTTGTGGAAGTCGGGGGCCCTGAAAGACCTGGCTTCGGCCGCCGGCGCGCGGCAGTCTCGCAAGAAGGCCAAGCCGCGTTCGGCGGCCGTCAACGAGCGCAGCCGCCTGAACGTGTTCGAGGAGTTCATCGAGCGCATGGCCGAAAGCGACGAGCCTCCCGAGCCAAAGGACCCCCAGGCCTAGTAGATCCGCCGCCTGGCACCGGCTTCGCCCGCCCGAAGGGCGCGGCACAGCCCGTGGAGCGCGTTGCCGCGCCTGGCACGCAAGCCAATTCCCCGTCCGGCCTTCAGGATCCTAGCGGAAGAGACTCCCATCCTCCGGCTCGCCCTCCAACACACGGAAGCCGATGGCCTCTCCGTCTGCCGTTTTCACACCGTCTGCCAACACTTCGAACGTGAGCCGCGTCTTGCGTCCTTTGACCTCCACGACTCGGGCTAGGACGTGGATAGGGCGGTCGTTGGGCGTGGGCCTGAGGTAGCGGACGGTGATCGTGCCAGTGGCGTACCGATAGACTGGCTCAGAGCCTAGGGGGCGACCCTCGCGGCGGTAAGCATCGGCCATGGCGGTGCACATCGTGTGACAGTCGATGACTGTGGCCAGGATGCCGCCGTTGATCACGGCTTCCCAGCCGTGGAACTTCGGCTGGGAATGGAAGACGCACACTCCCTCTTCGCCCTCCCAAAAGCTCTTGATCTGCAGGCCGTCCGGGTTCTCGGCGCCGCACCCGAAGCATACGTTCCCCGGCATATGGTCCTGGAAGCACACGCGATCCTGGGGCATCTGCGTCCTCGTCCAGTCAGCTGCCTGGAGAATTGGCTGGGGGCTGGGCCATGTATTCGAGCAGCAGTCGGGCGAGCTGGGCGTCCTGTCCGGCACGGTGGTTGTTGGTCAAGGGTAAGGCGCAATGGCGGCTGGCCACATCCAGGCTGTGCCAGCGGTAGGACCCCTTCATTGGGTTCCAATCACCGCGGAACTCGGCATAAAGTTCCATCAGGCAGGTGAACTGGCTGGAGGGAACCTCCCAGGCCAGTGAAGCGCGGCGATGCGCCTGGCGGATCATCCTCTGATCGAACTCGGCGTTGTAGATCGCGATCGGTCGGTCCGCCAGGATCGGCGCGACCTCCGGCCAAACTCCGCGCCAGTCGGCGGCCTGGGCGACCATGGCGGTCGTGATCCCGTGGACCTGGGTGGCGTCGGGAGGGATGGGCGAAGACGACCGCACAAGCGATTCGAAGAGCAGGCTGCCGTCCGTGTCGAGAACGGCGATTTCGACGATCTCGGCTTCGGGCCCAAGCCCCGTGGTTTCGGTATCGAGGTAGATCGGCCTGGAATGCAGGATTCGCTGAGCTTGTCCCTGCGCCCGGCGGCGAGCTGGATTCACCTGGATCTCCTCCGTGGACTCAGGCGAGGATACCCGCAACCGCGGCTCCTGACCAGCCTGACGAGCCGCACCTCGCCCGGCCGAGAACGTGGCCTTGCCGTTCGGGCATGCTAGACTCAGTCCGGGCGAGAAGCTGCCGGCGGTATCGAGAGTCCAAGACGGCCGGCGAGGCAGGGGATGGTTCAGCACGAAAATCGTAGTGCAGCCCGGCTGTCTGGGCCGGGCCCGCAGGATGATCCCTGGGAGCAGGCGAGGGGGACGGCTCGTCCCTCATGGACGGCCTTCTGGTCCGAAGGCCGCCGGGTGGCGGGCTACTCGCTCTTCGATTTCCTCCACGGCTACGTCTACGCCCGGTGGACCTACCTGTACATCGGCCTCGGAGTGGGGGAGCGCAAAGCGCCGGGCTGGCTTCGGGCTGCGATTGGGGCGATCGCAGCCCTGGTGTCGCAGCCGGCGTCTACCGGTGCGGCGGATCTCCGGCATGCCCGCGGTTATCACGGGAAGGTGCTGCTGCTCGACCAAGCCCGGCAGTTGGTGCGCGTCGAGGAGGATGTCTGCCTCACCAACCTCGAGCACGTGATCCCCTTCCCGGTGGCAAGGGACATCGTCTTGCGCAACCCCGACCACATCGTTGCCCTCGTCTGCCCGTGCCGCTCGGCCCGCGAGTCCCCCTGCCTGCCGTTAGACGTCTGTCTGATCGTCGGCGAGCCCTTTGCCAGCCTGGTGCTGCAGGAACACCGGCAGCGGGCGCGCCCCATCAGCCCGGCCGAAGCTGAGCGCATCCTCGAGGAAGAGCATGCCCGCGGCCATGTCCAGCATGCCTTCTTCAAAGATGCCATGCTGGGGCGCTTCTACGCGATCTGCAACTGCTGCCCATGCTGCTGTGGCGCCATGCAGTCGATGCGAAGCGGGACGCCGATGCTGGCCTCCTCGGGCTACGTGTGTGTCGTCGCCGAGCACGCCTGCCTTGCCTGCGGCGCCTGTGAGACCGCCTGCCCCTTCGGGGCGCTGGTCTGGGCGCAGCCGGCGCCGACGGTCGATGCCGAGCGGTGCATGGGGTGCGGGGTGTGTGTCTCGGCCTGCGAAGCCGGGGCGCTCACGCTTGAGAGAGACCCGGCCAAGCCTGCGCCGCTGATCCTCGAGCATCTGATGGCGGAACTCAACCCCGGAGCAGGTGGCTGACCGACTGCCGGGGGGACGCCAGCCTCCCTCGGTTCTCATTCGCGCCTTACCCAACTCTCACACGTCGCGAAGAGGCCCGTGGGAGAATGGACCCCATACCCGGATTCGATCCGGGGGTCGCGCTTTCGCCTGTGGCACGGCGGGGAGCGTGTAGGGCCAGCCGGTTGGGGTGCGTCCAATGGCAGGCTGGCCGGATTGCCAGCGGGGAGAATGTCCCCGTAGTTACGGCCGGCCTGGGAGGGCATGTCGCTATGCTGAAGATCAAACCCTCGGAAATCACGCCTGAGGATCAGTACTTGTCTCGAAGAGCATTCATGCGGGCGACGGGGGTGGTGGCCGGCACAAGCCTGCTGGCGGCATGCGGCGTAGGCCCTGCTCAGGTGCCCCCCGAGGAGGCAGCCGGAGCCGCCGACCAGGCGGCTGCAACAACCGGGGCCACGACCGATGAGCTCGGTGACCCGTTGACGGCGTACGATGCCGTGACCGGGTACAACAACTAC
>JALHUE010000204.1 GCA_022866145.1 Anaerolineales bacterium
AAGGTTGCTGTCCATTCCGTTCTACTTCTGCCACCCCTACCACTCTTGGGAGAAAGGCACGGTTGAGAACACGAACGGGCTGCTTCGCCGCTATCTTCCAAGGAGTACGGATCTCAGCCGCATCGCCCAGGAAGACCTAGAAGCGATCGCCACCGAGCTCAATCACCGGCCACGAAAATGCCTCGGGTTCCGCACACCCTTCGAGGTACTATTCGACAGGTTCGTTGCACTTAGCTATGGAATCTAGCCTCCGCGGCGACTCGCTTCTTCCTTTAGAATCAGCCTGATCTTCGATGAGCCCATCCCTGATTGCTAGTGTGACAGACTTCGGCCACGACGACCCGTTCGTCGGCATCTTGAAGGGCGTCGTTCTGGGGATCTCGCCCTCCGCCCGCTGGATCGATCTGACCCACGCCGTTCCCCCCGGCGACATCCGCCAGGCCGCCCTGGCGATCTGGCAGTCCGCCGCCTACCTGCCCGCCGGCAGCATCCTGCTGGCCGTCGTCGACCCCGGGGTGGGCGCCGGCCGCCGGGCGATCGCTCTCGCCTGGGATCACCTGCTCGCCGTCGGGCCGGACAACGGCTTGTTCAGCTACCTGGCCACGGCTCGCCCACCCCGCCAGGTCATCGAGATTCTCCCGGATCGGATCGACCCACCGCAGCCTGTCAGCCGGACTTTCCATGGGCGAGACGTATTTGCCGTGGCGGCAGCCCGGTTGGCCGCGGGCTGGCCGATCGAGCGCCTGGGCGAGCCCGTCTCATCCATCGTCCCTCTGGCGTCACCCCGGCTTGAGAGCGATTCCGCACACCGCACACTAACGGGCGAGGTGATCCATGTCGACCACTTCGGCAACGCGCTGACCAGCATCGGCGCACTTCAAGCCGCAGGCGAGCGTCTGCAGCTGGAGCCCTGGCTCGCTCAGCTCCCACCCGCTTCCTATCCCGCGCCAGGCCTGTACGTCGTGTGGGCCAAGACCAGAATCCCATTCGTTGCCACCTACGCCGATGTGGCCATCGGCGCGCCGCTGGCCTACATCGGCAGTTCGGGCCTGCTCGAGATCGGCGTGAACCGAGGCCGCGCTGACGAGGCGCTCGGCGTTCGCTTGGACGATCGCGTTCAACTGTGTTACAAAGGATGATCTATGGCAGTCCTGCGAATCCAAGGCGGTCAATCTCTGCACGGTGAGGTCACTGCCACCGGCAACAAGAATGCCGCCCTTCCGCTGCTCTCCGCCTGCCTGCTCACCGATGAACCGGTGACCCTGTACAATGTCCCCGATATCGGCGACGTGCACAACATGCGCATGCTGCTCGAGAGCCTGGGCGTGACGATCGAGACCCTGGACACGCACAGCTGGCGCATTCATGCCGCCCAGGTGCGCCGGGCCGACCTGGATCCGGACATCTGCCGCAGAATCCGGGCCAGCATCCTGCTGGCCGGGCCGATGCTCAACCGCACCGGCGGAATTGATCTGCCTCCCCCCGGGGGCGACGTGATCGGCCGGCGCCGGGTGGATACCCACTTCCTGGCGCTGAGCAGGCTGGGGGCAGACATCCGCTATAGCGAGCGGGAGTTCACTGTGAGCGCCCCGCACCGCCTGGTCGGGGCAGACATCCTGCTGGACGAGGCCAGTGTCACCGCCACTGAGAACTCGATCATGGCCGCCGTCATGGCCTCCGGGCGCACGCTGATCCGCAATGCCGCTTCTGAGCCCCACATCCAGGACTTGTGCCACCTCCTCAACACCCTGGGCGGCCGGATCGCCAACCTCGGCTCCAACACGCTGACGATCGACGGCGTGGATCGCCTGCACGGCGGCGAGTTCCGCATCGGGGCAGACTACATCGAAGTCGTCAGCTACATCGCCGCCGCCGTCGTCACTGGCGGCAGCATTCGCATTCACCAGGCGG
>JALHUE010000205.1 GCA_022866145.1 Anaerolineales bacterium
CCCTGCGGGTGACATCGTATCGCCGAGCGCCGTCACCGCGCCCGACATGCCAACCGCGATCATCCCGAGGATGAAACCCCCGGCGATCAGCACAGGCACCGAAGGCGGCACCCCCTCCCGCAGCGTGCTTCCGCCATGCCAGGCGACCATGGCCAACGAGCCCACCAAGGCATAGCTGATGATCACAAGCAACCCGACGCTGGCGGCACCGGCACTGAATGCGTCCACTCCCCCCACCCTACTTAGGATGACCGGGCCGGCGCCGACAACGGGTTCCACTAGGATCAGCGCCAGCGCTCCACAGGCCCACCGGCGGGAAGGATGGGCTCGCGGGAACCGCCGTAGCGCGCAGACCCAGAGTGCGGAGACGAGGATGAGGGTCAGACCGATGAGGATTCGATGGACGCATTCGATCCGCGTGGCTTGGACCGCCTCGCTGAGAAGGACCTCCCCGTTGCAGAGCGGCCAGCGGCCGCCGCATCCGGCGCCCGAGCCTGTGAGGCGCACCAGAGCACCCCATAGGACTTCCGCCAGATTGAAGACCAGGACCGTCCACGCGAACCGCGAGAACCAACTCCAGCGCACACCGCCAATGCTCGACTCCATCAAGTGCCCCACAGGCATTCGACGAGGAAGATGGGCGGATGCAAGGCCCCCGCGCCAATCCCCTCGCGGACTTGAGCCCGCCGCGAAATTCCAGGGGTGACAACGGCCGCTAGAGCGGCGGACGCACCTTGGGCTTCAGGGAACAGTTGCATGCCACCGATCTTCATCGAGACAGAATAGTGCTCCTTCTCGCAGCCCAACGAACCCTCTATCCCGCAACGGCCAACCGGCCGTGGTTTCCTGAACCGGAGGATCCGCCGCTCGCAGCAGCTACTGCATCGGACCGGAACCGATGAGCGCGGCGTATGGCTGTGATTGTAGAGTAGGACTTTTCGCGGCATGCGCCGGATCAACCATCGGCTCGGCGGCCCGCACGGCCGGGGCATCTTCCCTTCCCGACGAGATGCCGGCAACCGCCCCGTCTATCCCCCCGCTCAAACAGCGCCACCCGCCAGCCAGGTTTCTCGGCCGTCGACTACTCTGCTCACTCGATCGCATCTTCATCTGCGCCGAAGCCCTCCGGGCCGAGACGCCCATGGCATCTGGGTTTCGATCTTGGAGCCGCGATCCATAGCCTCCGTCGTCGAGGCTGAAGATGCACACCGCGCGCATCGGGCCAACGACCAGACCGCCTCGGCCGGGACCGTGCGGCTGAGGCCCGCTCCCGAAGACCCACGGGATGACCGAGTCCGGCCGCGCCAGCCTGGCAGTAGTTGCGCCCGATGCCGCGCCGGTGCCCAGAGGCGTCAGCGGTCCGACATCGATCCGCCCCCTCCCCGAAATGCCGGTACGAGGATCGAAGCCGGTGGCCAGGGTGTGGGCTGTGGGATGGCCGCGTTCGGCATCTCGCGGGAAGACGCATACTGCCTTGACGGACTGGTCGCCGGATTCGTGCAGGAAGGCCGCCATGAAGAGCGGCCCACCGCCAATCCTCTTGACTCTGAGCCGGGAACGAAGAGGCACGTCCGCCTGGCCGGGAGAGAACCGGCGGGAGGCGTCGGCCTTCGGCGACGCGGCGCGCCCGTCTTCCGCACCATGGGCCCTCGG